>JABIQM010000329.1 GCA_018699415.1 Acidimicrobiaceae bacterium | reverse complement strand
GAGAGCGACGGAATCTCACCCCAATGCCACTCGCCCAACAAGGCGACGCTCGTAATCAAGCTGATCGTACGGACCAACAAGTAGGCGGCTCCACCAGCGATCGCGGCAACCACTCCCGCCAAACCGGACAGAAAAAGCAGTCGCCGTGCCGAGGCAGAAACGCCCGCAACCATCATCTGTTTACCTCGTTGAGACGCGACGCACGCCCCGCGCCCACCTCGCTGACCTCCGACACTCCGACGTTCATGGCCTGAATGTAGACCATCGGTCGTCAAAACGACCCAAGGGGCATCGTCACCGTGTGAACGGGTTCGGCGTCGCCTGCCTAGCGCAGACGACCGAGACACCGTCCAAGTACTACCGACCCGAATCGTTGGTCCTCACGCCAGTAACCAAAGAACCCGGCGAGTCGAGCCTCGTCGACCACGGTGTGGTGGCGAACGCATCTATTTGGAGCCATCGCTACGTAACTGCGAGCATGATCCTGACGCAAAAATATTTCGACTTCATAGCAGGCGCCCAATGACCAAACAGAAGCAAAACCGCGTTTCGATCGCAGGCATCGCGGTAGCGCTCACAGTCGGGGCAGGAGTCACCGCGGCGGGATCGTCGGGCAGTCTCGAAGCGGGCGGCATGTCGGTATTCGCAATCGCCGCGGTCCTGGCGTTCGTCATCAACTGGGTTGTCTTCGTGCCTTCGTACCGCTGGCGGACGGAGGCCTACTTCGATCTCACCGGATCTCTGACGTACGTCAGTGTGATCACACTGTCGGTCCTTGCCTCCGACGATCTCGACACCCGTGCGCTTGTCGTCGCCGGCGCGGTCCTCATCTGGGCCGCGCGTCTCGGATCGTTCCTCTTTCGACGAGTCCGGAGCGACGGCGGCGACGGTCGCTTCGACTGGATCAAAACCGATTTCCTTCGCTTCCTCATGACATGGACGCTCCAGGGGCTATGGGTACTTCTCACCCTCGCCGCTGCCCTCGCCGTGATCACCGCAGAAGATCGCGAGAGCATCGGTGCGTTCCTCATCGTTGGCATGACTCTCTGGCTGGCCGGCTTCGTCATCGAGGTGGTTGCCGATCGACAGAAGAGCACTTTTCGTGCCGATCCAGCCAACGAGGGCCGGTTCATCACAAGCGGGCTGTGGGCGTGGTCACGCCACCCCAACTACTTCGGCGAGATCGCTCTGTGGACGGGAATCGCCATCGCAGCAATCCCGGTCTTGTCGGGTTGGCGATGGCTGATGCTCATCTCACCAGTCTTCGTCATTGTGCTGCTCTCCCGCATCAGTGGAATCCCTATGCTCGAGCGCCGTGCACACAAGCGTTGGGGCACCGATCCGGAGTTCCGTGCCTACACCGATGCCACTCCGGTACTCATCCCTCGCCCACCGCGCTGGCGGCCAAGGATTTGACAACTACGACCTCCTAGACGGCTTCCCGTAGTCCTGCATTCGCCGCCACGTCCAACCCACCGGACTGCGGCTGAAAACAGTCGTGTTCGACTGTTGTTCGCTCTACCAACCAACCAATCGGGAGAGAGATACGGAGCGGGCTGGGGTTGCAGGGAAAGTCGCATGAAAAGGGAAGAACCGCCTCACATCGATGGTCTCGTCAAGATGCTCTGCGTGATCGTGACCACATCGACATCGACATCGGCCCACGGGTGAGCCTGAAAGCGTGAGAGAATATTCCGGCCAACAGCCGGGGAGGCCGTGATGACGAGCACCAACTCCAACCCAACCGGCCGTATCGAGGGTCTCGACGGACTACGGGCAATGGCGGTACTCGCGGTGTTGGGCTATCACCTGAGGCCATCGGCAGTTCCTGGAGGCTTCCTCGGGGTCGACGTCTTCTTCGTCATCAGCGGGTTCCTGATCACAACACTGCTCATCCGGGAACAGCGCGCCGCAGGGCGCATCGACCTCCGGGCATTCTGGATACGTCGGGGTCGCCGGTTGCTGCCCGCCCTCGTGACCGTCGTGGCGACGAGCATCGTTGTCGCCCGACTGGTGGACAGCGATCTGCTCGTGAACATCAAGCGTCAAACGATTGGCGCGGCGACGTTCAGCACCAACTGGATCGAGATTGGCGCAAGCACCGACTACTTCGACGCCACCAGTCCCCTTCTGTTCAACACGTTCTGGTCGCTGGCGATCGAGGAGCAGTTCTACCTGCTGTGGCCGATCGTGATTGTCGGGCTCGTGCGGGCCCGCGTCCGACTGACCCACGCCGCCATGTTCACTCTCGTTGCCGCCGCCGGGTCAGCCGCGCTGATGTCGGCGCTAATCGCCAGCGGCACATCGGCCACTCGCGTCTATTACGGCACCGACACACACCTGTTCGGACTGATGCTCGGTGCGTCCCTGGCATTCGCGTTCGCGGCACCAGTCCCGATCTTGGCCAGCCGACGTTGGCACAGGCTCCGGCTCTGGGTCGGCTTTGTTGGCATGGCCGCAGTCGTCGCCCTCATCTTCGGACTCGATCACGCCTCCCCAATCACCTATCACGGTGGGATCGCCTTGGCGTCTGCGTGCAGCGTCCTGATGGTCGTCGCCCTGCCCGGGGGACCCACCCTGTTCACCGGGCTTCTGCAAACTCGCCCCTTGAGCTGGGTCGGCCAACGATCCTACGGGATCTACCTGTGGCACTGGCCGGTGTTTTTGGTCGTCTCCGAACTCTTGCCCGCCCCAGCCCCGGGGGTCCCCCCGACCCTCCTCACGGCGCTATCGGTGCTCGCCGTCACTGCGATCCTCAGCGAGGCGTCCTACCAATGGATCGAGGGGCCCATCCGTCACAACGGATTTGCGGGGACATGGCATGCGCTCGTCGGCCGGCGACTGATGCGAATAGCGGCTCCCGCGGTGATTGTGCTCATGGCACTTGTGGGGCTTTCCCTTGCAACTGCACCGGACCGTTCGCGTGCACAGCTGTCGGTCGAAGCAGGGCAACGGGCGATCGAATCGCAGCCAGCACTCGTCCCCACCACAGTGCCGGCGACCACCACAATGCCGGCGACCACCACAATGCCGTCGACCACCACAATGCCGTCGACCACCACAATGCCGGCGACCGCCACATCGGACACGACCACACCGGCCACGACCACGATTCCGCCCGACCCGGCCTGGCCACGCGATCTCGCAGTCCCACCCGGCGAGCTGATGATGGGTTTCGGCGACTCGGTACTCTCCGGCGCAGCGCCCGCCATCTATGAACGCTTTCCTGGCATATACATCGACGCCACCCCCATTCTCCAATGGCGCGACGCACCCGCGATAGTCGACGAACTTCGCCAGGCAGGAACCACGCGACCAGTCGTGATCCTGCACTTCGGCACGAACGCTGGCCTCAAGGACGAATGGTCCGTCGAGGCACTGCGCGAGGTCCTGGACATCCTCGGGCCAGACAGGCGCGTCGTTCTACTCACCGTTGTCGGCATCAGCTACTGGATTCCAGCGACCAACGACATGCTCCGTGAAGTCAGCGCTGAGTACCCGAACACAATCGTTGCAGACTGGCATGCGGTGATCGAGGAGTCGCCCGAACTGCTCCACAACGACCAGACCCACCCCAACTCGGCGGGGATCATCATTTACGCCGAACTCGTGGCGAGCGCCCTCGAAGAACTCGGGCCGGGATGACGAGACCGTCCTGACGCTCCAACGGCTCAGCCGAAGGAACGACCCTGACCGGCACGTTCGATTAGTAGACGATGGGGGACTCAAACCCTCGGCCGCATCAGTTCACAGGGAGCAACAGTTGATCATGTTCAACAGCCCTCGTCTTCGGTAGCGAGACCCCATTCATCTCCAGGCTGATAGAGCTCTGGAGTTGTATGGGTGAAGTTCGGTCGGCGTGGCGACCATACTGGGCGACGCCCGCCAACGGCCTGAGGAATACCGTGACAATCACGTCCGACGAGACCGCAATCACCAACCTCTTGTATCGGTATGCCGAGGCAATGGATGCCGGCGACCTCAACGGTGCGGCTGACCTTTTGCGCCACGCCGACATCATCCTCACCGACGGGGACTCGCCGATAGGTGCCGACGACATCCTCGACATATGGAATGACCGGGTGATCCTCCATCATGATGGGACACCGCGGACCAAGCACGTCATCACTAACGTCATCGTCGAGATCGCCGACGACCGACACAGCGCCACGGCGCGCTCCTACTACACCGTGCTTCAGCAGATCGACAATCACCCTCTCGCCCCGATCATCGCCGGCCGGTACCACGACGTATTAGCCAAGGTGGACGACGTGTGGCGTTTCGCTCAGCGCGACTACTCGCTCGTGGATCTGGTGGGAGACCTCTCCCATCACCTCGCCATGGGCCCGGCGTCACCACACTCCGCCGACTCGTAACCCACGCCCGAGGGCAATCCAGTGCTCGGCAAGCGGGCCAGGTACCGCAATGGCGGAGCTCATTCATGAACTGGCTGGATGCGCGCCGGACGACCTCACCGTCATGAGAGAGCTTGGAAACTCCTTTGCTCACTCCAGTTCGAGTTTAACTTCTACAGGAAACTGCCGTGCCTGAATGAATCTCCGATCTTTGGAGGTCCGGGCACGTGGTGTACGTGCCTCGGCGTGGCGGTGCGAAATGGGACACCACCGTCGTGCGCAACGAACAGCACTTGACCAGCACCTGCCAGCGAGAGCGAGTGCAGCCAACGTCGCTATCGCGACCTGGTGCACTCGTTCAGGTGAGAAACATCTACTCTCGTCGCGTGCTGCCGCACCACGAACAGAAGGGAGACGGTCATGCTGTGCAACTACTATGACGTTGCGCTTGATGCTGGTGACGAGGCGTTCAGCATTGACGCATCCAATGTGACCTTTGGGCCAGGGTGCCTCCGAGAAGCCGGAGATGTCGCTCGGACCCTCGGCATCAACCGGATCGCTGTCTTCACCGACGATGTTCTGGCCAAGACGGAACATGTGTCCGTCGTGTTGGATTCCTTGCGCGCGGCAGGAGTCGACATCGCCCTCTACGACAGCGTGCGTGTCGAGCCGACCGATGTTTCGTTCAAGGACGCCGCAAGCTTTGCCGCCGACGCGAACGTCGACGGGTTCATCTCCGTCGGGGGCGGGTCGGTCATCGACACGGCAAAGGCGGCGAACCTCTATTCGACGTACCCGGCCGAATTTCTGACATACGTGAACGCACCGATCGGCGGCGGAATTGCTGTCCCCGGGCCACTCCGGCCGCACATCGCATGCCCGACGACAAGCGGCACCGGTAGCGAGTGCACCGGTATCGCGGTGTTCGATCTCCTCGAGATGAAGGCCAAGACCGGCATCGCATCCAAGCTGCTCCGGCCCATGCGGGCCCTCATCGACCCAACGTGTACCGCCACGCTTCCCGCCAACGTCGTGGCCTCCAGCGCGTTCGACGTCCTGAGTCACGCGCTCGAGTCCTACACGGCGCGGCCATACACGCAGCGTCCTGCGCCTGCCGCTCCTTCCCTACGGCCGTCAAGCCAAGGCGCCAACCCGTGGAGCGACATGGGTTGTGCCGAATCGTTGCGCCTGATCGGCCTCTTCCTAGAACGAGGCGTCACCGACCCCAACGACATCGAAGCTCGCCACCAACTCATGTGGGCCGCGACACTCGCGGGAATCGCATTCGGGAATGCTGGCTGTCATGTCCCGCACGGCATGTCCTATTCGGTCGCTGGTCTGGTGCACGATTTCTGCCCCGCCGGTTACCCCCAAGATGAGCCAATTGTTCCTCACGGGATGTCGGTGATCGTCAACTCGCCATCGGTGTTTCGCCTCACATCGCCCGGCAACCCCGACCGCCACCTCGATGGCGCACGGTGGCTTGGGGCGGACGTAGCTGACATTGGCCTCAACGAGGCAGGACCGGTGCTTGCTCAGCGAATCGTGGAGCTCATGCAGCTCACCGGTATGCCCAACGGACTCCAGGGAGTCGGCTATTCCGCGGCCGACATTCCCGGCCTCGTTGAAGGATCGCTCCCCCAACGTCGCCTCCTCGACAACGCACCGGTTGACATCGATCGAGAGATCCTTACCACGCTGTACGAGGGTGCTCTGTCCTACTGGTAGGACGCAGCCGCATGGAGCCATGCGATTACGATGACATTGATGAGATAGGACGCCTTCCCCACACCGAAGTGGTCCGCCTCGCTCCATCAGGCTACAAAAGTCCGGGGGCCATGTCAGCCCGCCGATAGGGTTCTGGCGATGCGTCTGCTTGTTCGGAATATGTCTCGCAATACCACGGAGAAAGAGCTGCGAGACCTGTTCGAAACATTTGGTTCAGTGCAATCCTGTGTGATCGTCAATGACGCGGAGACGGGCACGTCGAAGGGCTTCGGCTTCGTAGAAATGCCAAAGTCCGGTGATGCCAAAGCCGCCATGCTCCGACTCAATGGTCAGCGACTCGGCGGCGAGGCCATTCGAGTGAAACGGGCAAAGTGAGGAACTCATCCTCTGGCCTGTGATTTTATCGGTGGGCGATGGGGGTCTCGAACCCTCGACCTCTGCCGTGTGAAAGAAGATCGGCTCAAAGCTGTGACCAAGGGAAATGCACATCCGCCCAGGTCAGCGCCAGTTTCGTGCCATCAGCAGTTCTCGGCGTTTCAGGGTGTTTCTCACCCTCATGCGGGACGGACGCGGGACGAGAAGGGCGGCTCTACATCCCGGTGATCTACATTCGGGACTCATGGGTGTAGCGAGAATGCTTGGAAAGCTTGTTGGCAGCAGCATTCCATCGTTGAGGAGGTTCGGTGTTCCGGCAGACCTTCCCGATGATCGGCCACCCGACAGCGGTGAGTTGATCAGGGTGAGTGCGGAGTTCTTTCGACGGGCGCAAGCAGGTCGTCGAGCCGGGGCATCGTCTGACAGCTATGCCGCCGCAAAGTTTGCTGAGGAGTAAAGCCTCCGGTTGGCACGTGCCGTCGAGCAGGCAGAGGGCGGGTTACCAAACTTGCCAAGCGGATCAGCTCCTGGGAATCCTCTTCCTGCGTGCCCCGGCAACCAAGCCGGCCAAGAATCGCCTGCATCTGGACGTCCGTCCTGACGATCAGCGGGCCGAGGTGGAGCGACTCCTCGCACTCGGCGCATCATGCGTCGACATCGGGCAAGGCGAGGTCCCATGGGTGGTGTTGGCCGATCCCGAGGGCAACGAGTTCTGTGTCCTGCGGGAGACCTGAACCCGCAACGGGCGTTCAAGTCGACCGGCAGGCGAGTGTGTCAAGTTCGAGCGGCGGTTGGCACGACCACGCTGCAGTAGTTCGCCCGTTCTGGGGTGGTGGAGGGGCGGCTGATCGCCAGTTTGAGCGCACCAAGTCCCTACGGCAGCTCCAGTCCTCTGAGTGCCGTTGCGGGCGCAGCTCCGGAAGGAATGACGGGCGACAGGGGAACCGTGCACTCTCTGATCGTGCTCGCCAGTCGAAACGAGAGCAGCTTCATTTGGAACTCCCTTCGGGGCCCCGTCAAGTCGTGACCTGCGTCGGCTCTTCGTCGGCTCCCGCCAACTCGGTGCGAGCGTCGCGGATCACGTCGCGAGCGGTGTGGAGGAACAGCATGGCGATTGAGACACCGACGATCACGTCGGGCCAGACGCTGTCGAGTTGCCATACCGCCGCCGCAGCTACGAGCACCGCCGTGTTGGCGATCAGGTCGTTGCGTGAGCACAGCCACGTCGAGGTCATATTGATGTCGTCGGAGCGGTGCCGCCACAAGAGCGCGAACGCCCACGCGTTGCCGGCGAGCGCGACGAGCCCCATGAGCGCCATTGCGTCCGCGACCGGTGGTGTGCCGTCGACGGCACGCCATGTGGCCTGACACAACACGACGAGACCGAACACAAGCTGCACGACACCTTTCGAGAGTGCCGCCCGCGCACGCCACCGGGTCCCGCGATGCAGCACCCACAGGCTGAACGCATAGACGAACGCGTCGCCAAGCATGTCGAGCGAATCGGCGAGCAGCGCGGTTGAGCGTGCCCACCAGCCAACGCCGAACTCGACGACAAAGAGCACAGCGTTGATCCCGAGGACGATCCAGAGCACCGTCCGCTGGCGATCCCGCAACGCGACGAGTGCGCCTTCGTCAGCATCACAGCACCGTCCACTCATACGTATCAGTCTCTCACCTGCGGACCCGGTTCGACGACCTCACGTCCCCCGCTCCGATCGATCTCGTCCCCAAGGCGGGGATCACCAAGCTCAAACCTCGCACCGGCCCGCCGCCGAGCCACAATTGCATCAACGCGCTGAACCCACCCGGATATCCTGCGGCGGGTCAGTCGAGGTTGGGGCGCACTAGGACCTTCACATGGTTCTCCGGGTCGGCGAGATTGTGCAGCGACGCCGCGAATTCCTCGGGCGTCCAGCCGAACACGAACTGGATGTTGAGCCGCTTGTAGATGCCGAACGATGGCCGGAACGAATCGGGCGGCATGCACACACCGGCCACCACGATACTGTCCTCGTCGACACCGCCGACGCCGTGGGCTATGACGCGTCGGCGGCGATTGGGGTAGACGGCAACCCCGTCATCGCCCACCAAAACGACACCAACGGTTCGTTGGAGGTAGCCCGTTTGTTGTACACCGTCACCGGGATCGCTTTCGAGTAACAACAACCCAACAACCAACAACACTGCCAGCTCAAATACCAGTGACACCCCAGTGAGAACAGAACCATCGGGGAGAAAGTCACGACGGGGTGCGGCAGCCTACGGGCACGCAACCGGGGCTCACGCTGGCTCAGCCGGACTTGCCCAGATGGTCAAGCTCCACCGATGACGCTCTGACCAAGGATTTTATGTGGTGGGCCGTACTGGATTCGAACCAGTGACCTCTGCCGTGTGAAGGCAGCGCACCTCCGATCCCCACGAATCCTTGCCTCTACTTCGCGTAGGCAAGATCCCTGCTGTTGCATGCCAAACAAGCGCCCGAGCCCTGCCATGACGCAGCATCCGGTCGTGCACAAATTCGGGCGTCACGCGGACTCGGCCGCGGACTCGGCAGTCCACGTTCCCTCGAGAACCACACCCGATACACCGCCGGTTTCGGCTCGGATAGCCTGCCGGATGGTCAGTTGCGGCGGAGTTCTCGTTCGAGCTGAGCGATGGGGTCGTCGATAGTTGAGACCATCCGGTCCGCCACCTGCAGGTACACGGGGATCAAAGAGTGGAGTTGACCTGCGGCTTCGCCGGTTGTTTCGATGTAATCGAGGCGCCTAGCCAGCGACCGCAGAGTCGCCATCTCTATGGGCGTACCGGTGCGACCCGATAGGTGCTGCTCGACCGCAGACGTGTGTTGGCCCATGCGGTCAGAGTAAACCCATCCGATGACAGTGCCCTGTGGCGTGCCAGCAGACGCCGCCGCAGACCGATCCCGGCAACGGACCCTGCCAACACGGCGTCACGTCTAGCCAGGCCGCGTCAACGCCGTCGATCGTCACCGCGGGACTCGACCCCGCCGCACCCCATCAGGAACAAGACTGATTGAGTGGGCTGAACGTTTCGTCGTACGCGCCAACACACGTCAAACCGCCACCTGCGTCGACTGTTCCGTCGAGCATGGTGTCAGCCACCTGCGCCGACGACGTCCCATCGTTGTAGATG
>JABIQM010000231.1 GCA_018699415.1 Acidimicrobiaceae bacterium | reverse complement strand
GCCGACAGCGTCGTGAGCGCCGATCTGGATTGCTTGGCCGCGCTTGTCCTCGGCCAAATCGAGAGCGATGACCTGGGCGTCGCTCATCATGCGGAGGTAACTGATGGCGTATTGGCCAAGGCCGCCGGCGCCGATCACGAGCGCCCGTCCGCGTTCGCCGACGTTGTGGAGGATGTCGAGGCCGTGGCGCACGGCCCGGTAGGCGGTGAGGCCGCCGCAGGCGAGGGGAGCCGACGCGACGGGGTCGAGTCCGTCGAGGGGTGCGAGGTAGCGACGGTCTTTCACCCACATCTGTTCGCTGTAGCCGCCGTCGGTGAAGAGGCCGGCTTCGGTGGCGTTGGCGCAGATCATCTCTTCGCCGTCGGTGCACTGTTGGCAGTTGCCACAGCCCCAGGGGGCGTAGAGCATCACAGGGCCAAGTTCGGGGTGAACGCCTGTGACCTCATGGCCGAGCACGATCGGCAGCGGGCTCGGGAAGTCGCCGTCGACCACATGGAGGTCGGAGTGGCAGACGCCGCAGGCGGTGACGTCGATGATTTCGCCACCGTCACGACCGGTCCCGGCGGCGGGGTGGTCGTCAACGACGACGAGTGGTTCGTTGGCAGCGGGGAGAACAACAGCGCGCATGACAGGTATCTCAGTATGACTTGGGGAGGCCGAGGCACTTTTGCGCGACAAACGCGAGCACCAGATTGTTGCTGACAGGGGCGACTTGGTAGAGCCGCGTCTCGCGCAGCTTGCGCTCGATGTCGTATTCCACGGCAAAGCCGAAACCGCCATGGGTGTTGACGGCGGCATTGCCGGCTTCCCACGATGCCTCGGAGGCGAGCATCTTGGCCATGTTGGCTTCGGCCCCACAGGATTCGCCGGCGTCGAACAGGTTCGCGGCTTGCCAGCGCATCAGGTTGGCGGCTTGGAGGTTGGCGTAGGCCTTGGCGAGTGGAAACTGCACGCCCTGGTTCATGCCGATTGGCCGCCCGAAGACTTCACGTTCATTGGCGTAGGCGCTGGCCCTGTCGAGGAAGAAACGGCCGTCGCCGATGCACTCGGCGGAGATCAGGATTCTCTCGGCATTCATCCCGTCGAGAATGTGACGGAATCCCATGCCTTCGGTACCGATCAGTGAATCGGCGGGAATTTCCACATTGTCGAAGAACACCTCATTGGTGTTGTGGTTCATCATCGTGGGGATCGGGTTGATGGTGAGACCGGGGATCAGTTCGCCGTCGTCATCACGCATCTCCACGATGAAGACGGAGATACCTCCGAGTCGGTTGTCGACGTCTTCAATCGGCGTCGTGCGAGCGAGGAGAATCATGAGGTCGCTCTGCATCGCTCGGCTGGTCCAAATTTTCTGACCGTTGATGCGCCAGATGTCGCCATCGCGTTCAGCGCGAGTGCGGATTGCCGTGGTCTCGGATCCTGCGGCGGGCTCGGTGACACCGAACGCCTGAAGACGCTTGCGACCATCTGCCACCTGAGGCAGATAGTGCTGCTTTTGTTCGTCGGAGCCATGCCGAAGCAGGGTGCCCATCACATACATCTGGGCGTGGCAGGCCGACGGGTTACCACCGCTGGCTGAGATTTCTTCGAGGATGACCGATGCTCCGGCAAGACTGAGCCCGCCGCCGCCATATTCTTCAGGGATCAGCGAGCCGAGCCACCCCTGGCTGGTGAGTTCCGTCACGAATTCGGTGGGGTATTTGTCGGGTTCGAGGCCGCGCCAGTATTCGTTGCCGTACCTGTCGCAGAGGCGGCGAACTTCGAAGCGGATGTCGTCGAAGTCGGAGGGCTCGCTCACGAGCTTCCTTTCTCAGAAAGGGATTCGTCATCCCAGAAACCTTGGGCACGGAGGACTTCCACAGCACCGACACCGCTCTCGTGGAGGTGGTCCTCCATTGCTTGGCGTGCCGCGTCAGCGTCGCGCCGAAGAATTGCGTCGAGGATTTCCTCGTGATGATGACCGGCTCGGGCATTCCAGCCGTCGGCAAACTCGTAGTAGTCGGCGGGCACGGAGCGAGCGAGATGGCCGAGCAGCCAACGGGTGCGCCGCGGGGCGGTTCCGTTAATGATCCGGTGGAAGGTGTCATTTAGTGCTGAATAGTCGGTTTCGCCAACCTCGATGAATCGGGACTGCACGGCTTCGAGTTTGTCGCGGTCCTCGTCCTTCAGCGTGTCGGCGGCCATGGCTGCGGCACGACCGGACACAAGTCCGAGAAGTTCGTAGTGATCGATGATGTCTTCCGGTGTCACGAGCGAGACAAAGGCGCCTCGGCGGGGGGTGATATCGAGGAGGCCTTCGTGGCCGAGAACGACGATCGCTTCGCGGATGGGCGAGCGGCTCACACCAAGGGCTCGACCGATCGCATCCTGATCGAGCTTCACCCCCGGCCTCAGCGCACCGGTGAGAATGAGATCGCGCACGTACTTGGCGATCTCGTCGGCCAACCCGCCGCGCCGGCGTGTTTTCGCCGGTGCCGGTCGGTAGTGGTTCGTCGGATTCATGCGTCGGCTGCACTGCCGAGGTATGCGGCCTGCACGCGGGCGTTGGCCTGGACCTCGTCGGGTGTTCCGGTGGCGATTACGGTGCCCTGGTCGAACGCGTAGATACGGTCGGAGATGCCGGTGATGAAGCCGAGGTCGTGATCGATGACGATCACGCCTGCACCGACGGTGGCGGCCATGTGACGAACCTGTTCGATCATCTCGAGAGACTCGTTGTCGCTCATGCCGCTGGTCGGCTCGTCGAGGAGAAGGAACGAGGGAGCGAGCGCAGCCGCCCGAGCAAGCTCGAGGCGACGAGAGTTGCCATAGTCGAGTTCGCTGGCCCGGCGGTCACGGTGGGCCCAGAGACCAGCCTCACCAATGAGGGCATCGGTGTCGGGAATTGTGCGACCGGTGCGATGCGAGTGGGCAATCAGGGAGGAAACCTCGACGTTCTCTCGGACCGTCAGCGCACTGAACAGGCGGAGATTCTGGAATGTGCGGACGATGCCGCGACGAGCGAGTTCGTGCGTTTGAGCATTGGTGACGTCTTCGCCATCGATGGAGAAACTTCCTGCGCTGGGTTGTACGAGACCGGTGATGACGTTGACCAACGTGGTCTTACCGGCGCCGTTGGGACCGATGATGCCGACGACCTCGCCGCCGTTGGCGTGGAGACCTGCGTCGCTGAGTGCCTTGAATCCGCCGAAGGCGACCTCGATGTTTTCGGCGTGGAGCACCGATGCAGTGTCGGCAACGACTTCGAGGAGCGGTTCGGGCTTTGGTTCGGGCTGGTTGCGGCGAATACGGGCCCGCAGCCATTCGTCGAGTTCCCAGTCGTCGAGGAGGCCCTTGGGGCGCCAAATCATGAAGCCGAGCATGGAGAGGCCGAGGAACACGGTCTGGAGGTTTTCGCGGAAGATCCAGTCGAGCGGCTTGCCGTCGAGACCGATGCCGAAGATCTCGAAACCGTCTTGACCGAGGCGGCGAGCGAGTTCGCGGCCAGCGGTCATCACCGCGACGCCGAGCACGGCACCGGTGACGCTGTTGCGGCCGCCGACGATCAACATGACGAGGGTCAGCAGGGTGAAGTTGAAGAAGAAGTTTTCCGGTAGTAGCGAACCATCTTCGTAGACCGACAGGCTCGCGCCGACCGCCACGATGGCGACCGAGATGACGAGCGCAATCATCTGCTGAACGAGTGGATTCACGCCCATGGCCCGGGCGGCAAGGTTGTCCTCGCGGGCAGCGACAGCGAGGCGGCCACTGCGACTTTGCGCATAGAGGCGGGCCACGATCAAGGAGCCGAGCAGGGCTAGGTAAATCGGCGCCCGTGTGTCGAGTGCTCCACCGATCGGGAAGAACAGGCCAACTCGTTCGCCGCCGGTGAGTTCGGGCCAGTTGCGAGAGACCTCGTGGGTGACGAACAGGAGTGCGAGGGTGATGACAGTGGCGGAAACTGCGCCGGACTGTGCGCCTGATCGGGCGAGTCCGATACCGAGAATCACCGCCGCGGCACAGGCCACCATCACGGCAACGATGATCGCTACTGTGCTGCTCATGTCGACGTCGGCGAGTCCGAACGGTGCGTCCGGAATTCGCTTGGCTTTCTCTTCGGGGGAGATGGCCAGCACAGCGAACGTGTAGCCGGCGATGGCGCCGAAGCCGATGTGGCCGAAGGACAACACGCCCGTGTTGCCGACATAGACCTGGATGCCAAGCACGATGATGGCGTCGATCAGCATCACGGTGATGAGGCGCTCGGCCGCACCGCCGGTGAACAGCGCTTGGTACAAAACGCCTGCGCCGGCGAGCAGACCGAAGAGGATCAGGCTGCCGATGAGTGGGAATGCGATGTCGCGGTCGAACTTGGGGAACATCACACACGCTCCGCATGGGCCACGGTGATCAGGCCTTGGGGCCGGAAGATGAAGAGCAGCGCGATGAGCACGAACACCACACCGTCGGTGAGGGGGGCAATACCATCGGGGAGCCGCGACCGGAGCAGCACCTCGGCGAGTCCGAGCACGAATCCGCCGAGCACTGCGCCGCGCAGCGAGCCGAGGCCGCCGATCAGCGCCGCGAGCACGCCACTGAGCATCGGATCGATGCCGGCACTCGGCGTGGTTGAGCCAGAGCGCATCAGCCAGAACACACCGGCAATACCGGCGAGCAGACCACTGAGGGCGAACGCTCCCCGGATGACCGAGTCGGACTTGACGCCCATGAGGCGGGCGGTGTCGAAGTCGGCGGCGGCGGCGCGTAGGGCGAGTCCGAACATGGTGCGTTGGAGCAGCCAGGTCGTGGCCAGCAGGGTGATGACCGTGACGATGATCACGATCGTGTCGAACACCTCGATGTTGAGTGACCCGACCGAAAATGTGTCCGTGACCCATCCTGGGCGAGAGAACGTCTTCACCGATGCAGAGACATAGAGCAGGAAGATGGCCGACACCACGAAGTGAACGCCGAACGATGTGAGGAGCAATGTGAAGTCGGATGCTCCGCGGACACGACTGAAGGCGATGCGTTCGATGAGTAGCGATGCCCCGATAGCGCAAATGATGATCAGCGGGGTGATGAGATACCAGGACCAGCCCTGGTTGGAGGCGGCGTAAGCGGCGTAGCCGCTGACCGTGATGAGTTCGCCGTGGGCGAAGTTGAGCAGGTGCATGACGCCGAAGATCACGGCGACACCGAGAGCGAGGAGGGCGTAGATGCTGCCTCGGCCCAGCCCATCGATGAGGTTTTGAAGAAGTTCGATCATTGTGTCGTGGTCACCCGTTGACAAAGGTGTCGAAGAGATCGTCGCGTTCGCTGAGTTCGGCGCCGGTGCCCGTGGCTACAACCTCGCCACTGCGAAGCACGTATGCCCGGTCGGAGGCTTCAAGCATCCGGGTGGCGTTTTGTTCGACGACGAGCAGGGTGCGTCCCTGTTCCTTGAGGGTCGTGATCAGGTTAAAAACGACGTCGACGAGGATCGGTGCGAGACCGAGGGATGGTTCGTCCATCAGTAAGAGTTTCGGGCGTGACATCAGAGCTCGGGCGATGGCGAGCTGTTGGGCTTCGCCGCCGGACAAGAAGCCGGCTGCAGTCGTCCATTTGTGCTTGAGTACAGGGAAGAGTTCGGCCATTTCATCGAGGCCAGATGCTCGGTCGGCGACGGAGCGAGTGATGCCACCGATCTTGAGGTTCTCTTGCACCGTCATGTCGGTGAAGATGCGTCGATGCTCGGGCACTAGCGCCAGCCCGGCGCGCAAGAGCTTCTCGGGTGATGAGCCGGTGACATCGTCGCCGGCGAAGCTGACGGAACCCGCCGCCGGGCTGAGCAGCCCGGCGATCGTATTGAGCAAGGTGGTCTTGCCTGCCCCGTTGGGTCCGATGAGGCCAATGACCTCACCGGACCCGACGGTCAGTGTTGCATCTCGAAGTGCGGAGATCGCACCGTATTTGGTTGTCAATCCCGCAACTTCGAGCACGGTTGTTCAGCCT
>JABIQM010000103.1 GCA_018699415.1 Acidimicrobiaceae bacterium | reverse complement strand
CCTGTTCGGCCTCGATCCGATTGCGCCGTTTCCCGCATGAGCATTCGCGTCACGGGTCATGACCATGTGGTTTTCGTGGTGACCGATGTCGACCGCTCACTGGCCTGGTATCAAGATCGTCTCGGGTTGACGTCTGAGCGTGAGGACGAGTGGCGCGCCGGTGATGTGCCGTTCGTGTCACTGCGCATCGACGAAACAACCCTGATCGACCTTCAGGTGGGGGAGCGAACCGGAATCAACGTCGACCACATCTCGATGGTGGTGTCCCCCGATACCGATCTGGAGGCACTGGCGCTGTCGGGTGACTTTGATGTTGTGCACGGCCCCGTCACCATCTGGGGCGCCCAAGGCCACGGCCTCGGCCTTTACATCCGTGACCCCGATGGCAACACCATCGAACTCAAGCACTACACGTAGCGAAGCGGACAGACCCTGGCCCTACTTTCACCCGTACCGGTTGGCACGAACATGCGGTATCGTCTTCGGTTCCGGGCGATTAGCTCAGCTGGCTAGAGCGCTGCCTTCACACGGCAGAGGTCGAGGGTTCGAGTCCCCCATCGCCCACCATTCGAAAGTGCAGGTCAGAGCACTACCGTCGAAACGCGACCACCTCGGCGAGGCCTGGCGAGTCCGCGGTTGAGTCCGCGTGAGCTCCGATTGCGTGCGCGTAAGCAGTTGCGGCACTGTCGTCGGCGAGGTCGTCGATGACGTGCGCGTAGACGCTCAACGTCACGGTCGCGTCGCGGTGACCGAGCCGACGTGCAACGTGGTGGATCGGTGTGCCAGTCTCGAGCAGGACCGATGCGTGGTGGTGGCGGAGATCGTGAATCCGCACGCGTGGTACACGGGCCGCTGCCCCTGCGGGCTTCAGCACACGCGGTCGGAAATTAGAACCGTCGAGACGGGCTCCGGCCAAGGTTGAGAACAACCGGCCCTCGTGGACACCGAACCGAGCGATGTGCTCGCGGGTCCGCTCAAGAACCGGCCCCGGTAACGTGACCTCCCGACGCGCCTCTCTCGTCTTGAGATTGTCGACGAGTTCGAGCCCGCCACCTCGACGAGCGAGTTGTCGCCTCACCCGCACGACGCCGGCCTCTAGGTCGACACAATCCATCATCATCCCTGCGAACTCGCCCCAGCGGAGTCCTGTGCCGGCCAGGAACGCGAGATGTGCTCCCCAGAACCGCACCCCATTGCCGTCGGCGTGGTCGATCATCTCCGCCATCTGGGCGACCGTCGGGATGTCGAGGAGTTCTTGCCGGTCGGCCGAGCCGGTGACCTTCGGTGCGCCCTTGACCTTCCCTATCGCTGCTGGTGCCGGAAGGAGCCCGTCGTCGATCGCGTAGTCGACCACTTCGCGCACGATCGCCACCGCCTTGTTCACCGTCGCCGGCGCGTACGTGTGACCCTGCCGGTATTGGGTGCGTATGAGTTCTCCCGACAAGTCTCGAACCTTGCCCGTGGTCACCTCACCGATGGGTAGATGCCCGATCCGGGGACGTATCAACGACCGCAGGTAGCTCTCGTCTCGGTCGAGGCTCGAGGGCCGGAGCGACCGCGACACGAGCCACGCGTCGGCAACCTGAGAGAACGTTGAGCTTTTGCCGAGGTAGTCGGGGACGTGGACCCCATCGGCGCGGTCGTTATCGAGCTGGTTCCGGAAGTATCTCGCCTCTTTCTTAGAGGTGAAAGTCTTGGTCCTCTCCTTACCGTGCTCGTCCCGCCATGCGACGAGGTAGCGCCGTCCGGCCGGAAGATCCCTTTCTCGGATGAATGCCATCAGGAGGTCTCCTTTGTTGTCCGGACGAGTTGTGCGTTGTCGCCCCGGATCTCGATTGCGTACCCCGTTGGCTCGACCATGACGGTCGGAGTCGAAGAATCGACCGACACATCGACGTAGACCCAGCGGGCATCATCGAAGCACTCATTGGATGGGTCGGAACCGAAGTACTCGTTCAAGCTGACCAAGCCGACACGATTCAGAGCCTGAAACGTAGCGCGATAGATCTTGCCCCTCCTTCTTTCGGAAGTGCTGTGCACCGGCCCAAAGCACACGGTCGCCTCTCCGGTGCCGGCGATCGCGGAAACGATCCAGTCGACCGCCTCACCAGTATCGTGGTGGCCCCGGACCCGGATCACCTTACGTTTACCTTGCACGTTCATAGGAACCACAGTACGGTAATTACGCTGCTGTAACCAGCGGCACCGTCAAACCCTCGCATGTGGCGACAATCGGGCAGATCCCGGCAGTCAAAGGCCCGGCAGGATCACCGAAAGGGTGAATCCGTGCCCACCTATGCGCCATCACGAATGCTCGGAGTCGAGGCGACCGTCGAGAAGATCGGTCTATCTCGCTCGCACATCTACAACACCCGATCGGCCGGCGAGTTCCCTGGAGTCCTCGCTGTGCGCGCCGGAGCGAAACTGCTCTTCGACGAACGCGACCTCGACCTGTGGATCGAGACCCTCAAGAAAGATCGGCGCATCCCGGTCGGCACGATCGCGGATCTCCGCTCGTGGGTCGCCGAACTCACCGCCCAGGCCAATGCCCATGACGATGACCTAGTTGTCCGATGAGTTTGCCGCCCAACGCGGGCGGACCTGGAGCGCCACACCCCGAGTCCGTCCATCACCCATTAAATGACGATCACGAAACGAGCGCCGAGCGCCGAGCGACTATGGCGATAGTCGCTCTCGATGAAGCGGAGCGGCATCTCACAGCCAGCGACGCGATCGTCATCGAAGTGGGGGGCAGCCGTAACCCATCTGGAATTGACTGTCATTCTACCCGCAGCGTCGGACGCGGCAGCCGCAACCCGACAGGCCGTGAGGCGTCCGGTAGGCAGCGCTTCGATCGTGACGACGTGGTGGCACGCACCGACCTCGCGGAGCTCGTGAGGGAGCTGTCAGACGGCGAGGGGAGGCCCAACGCGTCTTGGTTCGTGTTCCGGTGCTTGTCGCCGACGCATGAGGACCGCACGCCGTCGTTCTGCGTGTCGAAACGCTCGGACTCGGCGAAGTGGAAGTGCTTCGGGTGCGGCGTCGAGGGCTCCGGGCCGATCGACGTGCTGGTCCGCTTCCAGGGCATGAGCGTCCCCGCGGCGATCCAGTGGCTCGGGGAACGCTGTGGCGCTCGGCTCGAGGACCGGCCGGCGCTGTCACGTCCGAAGCCGGCGAAGCCTGTCCCGATGGATCGGCCGGTGACCGAATCGTTCGAGGCAGCTGAGCGGGTGAAGTTCTCCGGCGAGTACCGCGATCGGCTCATCCGAACCCGGCGCTGGTCCAACGAGACGATCGACATGTTCGGTATCGAGTTCGTCCGCATCCGCGGCGTGCTGCGCTACCGGTTCCCGTTCCGTGCGAATCACCGCCCGGTGTACTGGCAGGACCGGGCCATCGCCGACGGCGTGACTCCGAAGTGGCTCGGCCCGACGGGCACCCCACGCGTCCCGTTCGGTGCGGACCTGTTACGCCGACGCCAGCCCAACGACCAGATCGTTCTGCTCGAGGGTGTGCCCGACGTGGTGACGTTGATCGAGCTATTCCCAGGGGCAGCGGTGATCGGTGTGCCAGGAGCGCAGAATCTCAACCCGCGGTGGATGGACACGCTCAAGGCGCTCGAACGTGACGTTGCGGTGATCGCCGACAACGACCAGGCCGGCGAGACGATGCGTGCCCGCGTGCGCGACGTGCTCGGCGACAAGGCCCGAGACGTGTACGTTCCGGCCGAGTTCAACGACCTCAGCGACTGGCACGTGGCGGAGCTCTACAAAGACCACGACTGGTTCCGATCGCAGAGCTCGGCCCGACCGGGCGATGTGCTCGAGCAGTACGCAGACCTGCGCGCCGAAGGCGGTGAGCGATGACGACGTTTCGAGATGACGGGCCTGATCCGACCGCGATGATGTCGGGCGACGCACCGATCCCGACCCCGCCAGAAACCGACCGGGCCGCTGAGACGGCACCCGGCGTCGAGCCGCAGCCGGCAGCAGATCCCGCAGGCGATCCGTCACAGAGTCCAGCCGAGGTGGCCGAGTTCACCGACATCGCGAACGCCCGCCGGTTCGCGCGTCTCCACGGCGAGCGCGTCCGGTTCGTTGAGAGTTGGAAACAGTGGATCGTGTGGAACGACGGCCAGTGGCATCGCGACCCGACGATCGTGCGCGTCATGGAACTCGCGAAGGACATCCCCCAGGCGATGTTCAACGATGGGCTTCGCACCGGGAACGGTGATCTGACGAAGGCGGCTCAGCAGCTCAGCTCAAGGCGCTGCCTGAGCGACATGCTGCAACTGTCGCGAGGGCCGGCGCTGATCGGTCACGAGGAGCTCGACGCCGACCATTGGGCGCTCGGGGTGCGCAACGGTTGGTTCGACCTCCACGACGGCACCCACCATCCACCAGACCCGGCGAAGCTCATCACCATGACGTGCCCGGTCGGGTACGACCCAGACGCCCAGTGCCCTCGTTGGCTCCAGGCGCTCGGCGAGTGGATGCCCGACCCGACAGTGCAGTCCTACTTCCAGAGGCTCGTCGGCGAAGCGCTCGTCGGGACCGTACGAGACCATCTGCTCGTCGTGATCTACGGGCCTGGCGGCAACGGCAAAGGCACCGCGATCGGCACTCTGGCGAAACTGCTCGGCCCGTACTTCACGGTGCCGCACAAGTCGCTACTCGTGCGGGAGAAGCACGATTCGCACCCGACGAACATCGCCGGGCTATTTCGGACACGGCTCGCGGTTGCGTCGGAAACCGACTCGGGAGCTCGGCTCTCGGAGGAACAGATCAAGAACCTGACAGGCGGCGACCGGCTCACTGCCCGACGCATGTACGAGAACTTCTGGGACTTCGACCCAACCCACTCGCTGTGGCTTCAGACGAACTACCTGCCCAACGTTGACGGCACCGACGAGGGGATCTGGCGACGGCTACGCGTGCTGAAGTGGCCGGCCCAGTTCCTCGGAGCGAAGGCCGATCACGACCTCTCGGCCAGGCTTGAGGCCGAGCTCCCCGGCATCCTCAACTGGGCTATCGAGGGCTGCCTCGCATGGCAGACCGAGGGGCTTGCTGAACCCGACGCCGTGCGGGCCGATACCGACGCCTACCGCCGCTCCGAGGACATGCTCCAGCAGTGGGTCGGCGACGAAGGGTGGACGCTCAGCGCCGGCCTGACGACCACCGGCAAAGATCTCACCGACTCGTGGGCGGAATGGACCGAACGCATCCACGGCAGACGGCGTAGCGGGCAGGAGATGGCGCAGCGACTCACCGACGATGGTGTCAAAAAGATCCCCGGCCGCCCCGTCATCTGGAAGGGCATCGGCAGGCTGGATTTCGACCAATGACCGCCCCCCTCGAAATGACAAAAACCCTGTAAACACGCGGGACTTGCACCCCTATGCACCCCTCATCCGTAAAGTCTGCACACGCGCACGCGTAAGAAAGTTTCGGAATAGGGGTGCATAGGGGTGCAGACCACCCAAATAGACCCCCTTTTTTTTCAAAGGCCTTTCACCACCACCCCTACCCAACCCCTTAT
>JABIQM010000327.1 GCA_018699415.1 Acidimicrobiaceae bacterium | reverse complement strand
AGAGAACCATCACCAAGATGGTCCTCAATCGTCGCCACCTCTTCCTGGGCAGGAGCAGCAGTCGTCGCAGGAGCAGCAGTTGTCGCAGCCGGAGCCGCAGTCGTCGCAGCCGGAGCCGCAGTCGTCGCAGCAGGAGCCGCAGTGGTAGCCGCAGCCGAACCACCAGACGAGGCTGTATCGCCACCGCCATCGGAGCCGCAGGCACCAGCCAGCAGCGTGAATGTCGCCAGAAGCGCCGTCAACCAACTCAGTCGAGTACCCATAGCTGCCATCTCCCTGTCGATATCGGGTGGCGAGAGGTGACCGGGGTCACCCTCGCCGACAGGATCATCGTCGGCACCGAGGCGATGGGCAAACCCGTGAACCCCAGCCCGGATAACCGTCGGCTACCACCACCAGCAGATAGTGGGCATAGCTGCTAGCCGGCTACGGCGACCAGCGGGTGGTGGCACGCCACGTAGTGGCCCGCCGAGACTTCGCGCATCTGTGGTTCTTCATTTGTGCAGCGCTCTGACGCCTGAGGACAACGTGTCCGGAACCGGCACCCAGACGGGGGATCAATCGACGACGGGATCTCGCCTGTGGAGTCCAGCGATACATCGATGGCAACTGCAGGATCCGGTTCCGGAACTGATTCGAGAAGAAGCGCCGTGTACGGGTGGGCGGCGTTGGAAAAGAGCTTGTCTGGTTCGGCCACTTCGCAAAGCTTCCCCAGGTACATGACTGCCACCCGGTCGCTCACGTTCTTGACAACGGCCAGGTCGTGGGCGATAAAAACCAGGGTCAGGCCGTGTTCGGCCTTGAGGTCACGAAGCAGGTTGAGGATCTGTGCCTGGACACTGACGTCCAACGAACTGACCGGTTCATCGCAGATGAGGACCTTGGGTCCTAGAACCAGGCTGCGGGCAATGGATATCCGCTGGCACTGGCCGCCCGAGAACTCGTGGGGTCGCTTGTCCCGGGCCACCTCCGGGTCGAGACCAACTGCGTACAACATCCGATCGACGATCTCGGCCTGCTCGTCTTCATCATGGGGACCCCACACCCGCAAGGGTTCAGAAACGATGTCGGCAACCCGGCGGCGAGGATTCAAGGAGCTGATCGGGTCCTGGAAAATCATCTGGAGTCCGGTCCGGTGAGTTCTTAGCTGCCTCTCGGACAACTCGGTCAATTCGACGCCGTCCACGACTACCGACCCGCTACTGGGCGGCGGCAACTGGATGAGGGAGCGCGCGACGGTGGACTTTCCGCAACCTGACTCGCCGACGAGACCAAGTGTCTCCCCGGGCATGACATCCAAGCTGATCCCGCTCACTGCCTTCACGGTGTTCTTGCCGGCCGCCGAGAACTCGACGACCAGGTCCTGAACCTGAATAAGCACTTCTTCAGCAGAGCGAAGATGAGCCTTCCCTGATCCAGCCATCAGGCGAGTCCTCCTTCTGGAAGGGAAATCAGTGTTTCCGAACTCTGGTCAGCGCCCAGGGATTCGGCCACGGCAAGCGTCTGGGGCAAACGGTTCGAGAGGTTTCGTTCAAAGGCCTCACGGTTGGAGTCAGACCCCACCGGATACCAGCAGGCGACCTTGTGCCCTGAGGTCCCAGTGGGAGCCAGGACCGGGTCCTCCTCATGGCACCTCGGCTGCACATATGGGCAGCGAGGACTGAACGCGCAACCCTTCGGCAGATGGGTGGCGACCGGTGGACGACCGGTGATCGCCACCAGCGGCGCATGACTCGCCTGAGCCGTCCGCGGTATCGAACGCATGAGCGCTTCCGTGTACGGGTGTTGGGTCTTGTCGAAGATTTCGACTGTCGAAGCCTGTTCAACCACTTTGCCCGCGTACATGACGAGAATGTCGTCGGTCCGCCCGGCTACCACTCCGAGGTCGTGGGTCACCATCACCATGGTCATGTTCCGTTGACGCTGTTCTCGGCTCAGCAGGTTGAGGATCTGGTGCTGGACGGTGACGTCCAGCGCAGTCGTCGGTTCGTCAGCAAAGAGCAAAGACGGCTCGCAGGCTAGAGCGCTGGCAATGGACACCCGTTGGCGCATGCCGCCGCTCAGTTCGTGGGGAAATCGATCGATTCTGGATGCGGCCTCGGGGATCCGGACCTCGTTGAGGAGATCGAGCGCGACCCGCTTCGCTTCCTGACGGCCAACACCGTTGTGTTTCCTCAGGTGTTCGGTGACCTGACGGCCGACTTTCACCATCGGATTCAGGGAGGTCATGGGGTCCTGGAAGATCATGGCGATATCTGATCCCCAGATACGCCGCATCTCCCGCCGGGACAGCACGAGGAGGTCACGGCCTTCGAAAAAGGCTGATCCGCTGATCTCAACGTTGGCACCCAGGTTGAGCCGCATGATCGATCGGGCTAGGACCGTCTTACCCGAACCGCTCTCCCCGACGATGCCAAGAGATCGTCCCCGATGGAGGCTGAAGCTGACCCCGCGCACGGCCTGCAGCTCACCGATCGGCAGGAAGAAACTCGTGTGGAGGTCTTCAACGCGAAGAATCTCAGAGTCCAAAATCGTTTTGGCCGCTGCCGAAGCAGTCGTGCCTTCAACGCCAATAGTCATTTGATACCCCCCAACCTCAAAGCGCGGCGGACCGGACGGCTACTCGTTCTCGCAACCAGTCAACAATGTTGTTGAACGAATAGACGGTGAAGATAAGCGTCACGGAAGGCCAAATGAGTGGCCAGACGTTGATGAGAAGGTCCTGGCGAGCCTGAGCGATCATGCCGCCCCAGGACGCTGTGGGGATCTCCACTCCAAGACCGAGGAACGAAAGCGTCGACTCCAGGATGACGAGGATTGCCATCGATACCAAACCGAAGGCAAGGACAGCGGGGAAGACATTGGGGAGGATCTCTCGAAGCAAGATCCGTCTCCTGCTGGTACCAATCGCCTTCGCTGCCGTTACGAAATCCCTTCCGGCCACCGAGAGGGCAGCAGCACGACCAACGCGGGTAAACCGGGGCCAGATAAAGATCGCTGTTATTAAGCACAGAGTGGCGAGACTTCGCGACTCAAGCATTGTGGAGACGAACAGCAGGCCGACAAGGGCGGGAAACGACAGCATCACATCGACTACGGACATTGCAACGCTGTCCACGGATCCCTTGAGGAAGCCGGCGATCGAACCAAGCACACATCCGATGAAAACTCCGATGCTGACTCCGGAGATTGCGAAGATGAGCGAAACCCTGGCTCCGTAGATCAGCCGGGAGAGAATGTCGCGGCTGACGTTGTCGGTACCCAGCCAGTGGCTGGCCGACGGGCCTTCGTTGGTCTTCGACTCCCCAAATATGAAACCCTGATAATTGGGATCAGCCAGGCCGGGTATCACGTCAGCCAGGGCTGCCGTGAGGATCACGACCATCAGCCACAGGCAGCAGAGCTTGGTCAGCCACGGCATCTTCGCAAAAGCACGTAGCACACGAATGACTCGACCGGCCGACGAGGCCGAGTGTTCCTCTTCGGTGGCCGAACCACCGACTGCTGTCACAGATGAAGGTGAGGACATCTAACTAGTCCTCCGTATCCGAGGATCGACGACCATGTAGGCGAGGTCGACGACCGTGTTGACAATCACGTAAAAGGCGGTAATGAGGATTGTGATGCCCTGCACCATCATGAAGTCCCGCTGGTAGATCGCCGAGAAGATCCGCCTGCCGATTCCTGGGATGGCGAAGAGGTACTCGACAACAAGGGTCCCGCCAATCAAGGTTCCGATGCTAAGGCCGACCACCGTGACAAGGGTTAGCAAACTGGGTCGGAGGCCGTGCCGGAAGAGGATGTACCGGTCGGTCAACCCCTTCGCCCGCGCCGAGAGGATGTAATTTTCCTTCAACGTGGTAATCACGTCGGATCGAAGGACCCGTGTGTAAACGGCGGCCTCCGTTATGGCCAGGGATATTGCGGGGAGGGCCACGGTCTTCAGGTTGGGTCCGATCCCTTCGCTTAACCTGCTCCAGCCGGTGGCTGGGAACCAGTGGAGTTTCAGTGCGAAGAAGTAGATGAGGATCAGACCGGTGACAAAGACCGGCATGCTCAGTGCGAGTTGAGCGACCCCGGAGATCACGCGATCCGGGCGTCTCCCCTCTCGATACGCGCTGAGAAGCCCTAGGGGGATGGCGAGAAGTAGTGACAGGCCGACGGCCACGAACATGATCTCAAGGGTGATCGGCAATCGGTGGACGATCTCATCGGTCACCGGCCGTCCGGTCACGATGGAATCTCCGAGGTCTCCCTGCACTGCGTTGCCGAGCCAGCGCCCGTATCTGACAAGCATCGGGTCGTTCAGACCCCATTCCTCCCGAACCTGTTCAACAAACTCCTGATCTTGCTGGGCGTCGATCGGGATCAGTGCGTTGATGGCGTCGCCCGGTAGGACGTTGACGCCGACGAAAGTCACGAAGGAGACGACCATAAGGGTCAGAGCTAGCCGTGTCAGGCGGCCCGCGATCATCTTCGACATCTACGTCCTCACCCAATCAACTCGAGTCACCTGGGTCTCAGTCACATTTCTGTTCCGCACGGCGGCCCTAGTAAGCAGGTCCAGCACTCTCCTCGGGATACCCCGACAGGAAGGCTGTTGTGGGGGCCGTGCCCATTGGACACGACCCCCACAGAACCAACTAACTACTCGTATATGCCAACTAGTTGTCTGTTCGCGAAACCTGGGACCACATGCCGATGGCACTCGGATGACCGATGCCCAACGTTCCGTCCGGCAGGAGCCAGGTATCGAGCCCGGTAATCGCATCATCAACCGCGATAACCGTTGCCGTACCCCCTGAGAACCAGTGAGGCACGTCACGGTTGGCGATAATGCCGATCTTCTCGTAGAGGGCGTAGCGCTCCTCGAAGACGCTCGTCGTGAGGGCCTCAGCCAGGTAGCCCTGGATCTCCGCGTTGTCGTAGTTCGAGAAGTTCAGGGGGTTGGCCTGCCAGTTGTTGTAGGCCTGGCCTATCGGCACTGACGGATCGGCCTCACTGCCGTAACGCCAGCAGTGGGCACCGTGCTCACCTAGGAAACCATTGCCGATTCCCAAAGAGACGTTGATGTGGGTCTGCTGGTCGTTTGCCGTGTCGATGTCGACGTCGACGAGTCCGGTCGCTGTCCACAACTGGCCGCTAACCGACGTCGCTGCGACAAGCGTTGGGTCCATCGGGCATGCCAGATCCACCTGGATGTTCTCCCCCGCGGCCTTGCCGTCGGAACGTGACGGATCGTCGACGTACTCCTGGAGCAGAGCGACTCCGGCATCGAAGTCGAAAGCCGGATACGCGTCAGCGACCGCCTGCGACCACCACGGGCTGTCCACCGAGAAGAACTGCGTGACCGGTGACGAAATCCCGGCACCACCCAGTGCCTCGATGACCGCTTCCTGGTTTTGGGCCAGGATGAGGCCACGCCGAACCCGAACGTCGTCATACGGAGGCACCTGTGCGTTGAAGTGTCCGCCTCCAGCATCGTTGCCCTGGAACTCGTAGAGAGTCACCCCTTCCAGCGACCGGGCATCACGCACTGTGGCCTGACGCCGCGACTCCATCGCCGAGGTCGTACCCGAAGCCAGCGAAGCTAGACGGGTCGTCTCGTCAGGGATCGGGCGGTAGGAAATGCCGTCCAGGTACGGAAGCTGCCTGCCGTTGATCGACAGCCAGTAGTTCGGGTTACGAACCAGGATCGTCTCGTTGTCGATGTCGCGGCTGTCCATCATGAAGGCGCCGGTTCCGATCGGGTTGGCGTTGAAGGCAGTTGGATCTGCCGCCGCCTCCGGGTCGAACGCGTAGCCAAGCGGAGCAGCCTCTAGAAACGACGGGAACGCCACGTTTGTCGCACTGAGTGTGTAGTCGATCGTAAGGTCACCGGTGGCTTCGACGCTGATCAAACCTGTGGTAGCAATCGCTCCGGCAGACGACGCACCAGTCTGCTGGATCGTAAACATGTCCTCGTACGTCTGACCGGTAAGCGCCTTGCCGTTGTGGAAGGTCACCCCTGATCGCAGGGTCACCGTCCAGACAGTGAAGTCGTCGTTCGGCACGACCGACTCGGCAAGCCATGGCAGGTAGGAACCTGACTTGGCCTGGCGTAGCAGCGGATCGAAGAGCTGACCCAGCATCGTGTAGCACGACGATGCGCACGCATCCTCCCACGGGCGAAGGCCAACGGCCTCGGCCTCGAGACCGACAATCACCGTGCCTCCGTACTGGGGCTTGGCTGCGGGTACGACGAGGTTGCCTTCGCCGAGCGAGGAGCCGCCGGGGGCGTACTCGTATACGACGTTGGCGTTGGATGCCGATACGTCGGTGGAGTCGCCGTGGCCGATGACTGTGATCTTCTGGGATCCGCAGTCGCCGAAGGCGTCACAGGAGATCAGGCCAATGATGCCCGAGTAGTCAGTGACGTTGTTGAGGTGTTCGCGTACGCCTGCACGGTCGATGACCAGGGTGCCGTCGT
>JABIQM010000326.1 GCA_018699415.1 Acidimicrobiaceae bacterium | reverse complement strand
GCACAACGGCTCCGATCAGACGGTCGATCGCGTCTTGAGCGCCGTTCACAACTGTGAGCGTTTCGGGAGGAAACGGCCATTGTTTTCTCAGGACCGCTGACAGTTCGGGGACCACGGGTTCATCGAGATAGCTGCTGGCGCCGAGATCGACCTGGAGTTGGCTGAGTGCCGTGGCCAGCGCCGGGAGTAGGGCCGGGTCGGGGGTGCCGGTGCTTAGGTCGAGGGCAAGTGTGCCCGGCTCCACCGGTACATGCCAGTAGCGGCCTCCATCGGTGGAGGCCGTCCGGCGGATCCTGGTGCCGCGCCGTCGGTCGGTCTCAATGACTCCGCGGTCTCGCAGGATTCGCCAGGCTTCGGAAACCGTGCTGGGGCTGACGCCGAGCTCTGACGCGAGCGCGCGTACTGTGGGGAGTTGATCGCCGACTGCGAGTGAGTCATCAGCTGCCATGGCACCGATTACGGCTGCAATAGCGGGCCCGGTTCGTTCACCGAGTTGTGTGGCGATCTGGAGGTGAATTGGCGCAACTCCCATTTCTTTTGTGTAGTACAAAGATGGGATTGTATGCAAGGGTTTTGTAACACATACTTGCTCAATGGTTAGAGAATCTGCGGAAACAGGATCATCCGACAGCGAACTTTTGGCGCGCTATCGCGCCGTCTTGCCGTCGTTCGTCAAGCCGATGTTCGCCGAGCCGATCTCCATCGACCATGGCGAGGGCAGCTATGTCTTTACCGCTGAGGGCGACCGCTACCTCGATTTCTTCGGCGGTGTACTCACCACCATGATCGGACACAATCATCCGAAGGTCACTGCCGCTGTGCAGGCCCAGGCCGCCAAGGTGATGCACACTTCGACGCTGTACCTCAACGAACCGATGATCGAGTTGGCCGAGCGCATCACCGCTCTGTCCGGTATTCCGGATGCCCGTGTCTTCTTCACCGCCTCGGGTTCGGAGGCCAACGACACTGCGCTCTTGCTCGCCACGAGCTATCGCAAGTCCAACCAGGTGCTGGCGATGAGAAACAGCTACCACGGTCGTTCGTTCACCACCCAGGCGATCACATCGCACAGCTCATGGTCGTCGACGTCGATTTCCGGTCTCGACGTGAACTTCATACAGGGCGGCTACCGCCTGCGGAGCCCATTTCGCGATCTTGACGATGCCGCATTCACTCAGGCATGTGTCGACGATTTGGCCCAGACGCTCGACATGATGTCGGCGGGCGACGTGGCGTGTCTGATCGCCGAACCGATCCAGGGTGTCGGCGGATTCGCCACGCCGCCGGATGGCTTCTTCGGTGCCTTCAAGAAGGAACTCGACGCCAAGGGAATTCTCCTGATTTCCGATGAGGTGCAGACGGGGTGGGGTCGCACCGGCGAACACTTCTGGGGCTATGAGGCGCACGACACCATCCCCGACATGCTCACGTTCGCCAAGGGTGTTGGCAATGGCACCGCTCTCGCTGGGGTGGTCGCTCGAGCCGAGATCATGGACACGATCAAGGTCACTTCGTTCTCGACGTTCGGTGGCAATCCACTGTCGGCCGCAGCGGGTAATGCCACGCTCCAGGCCGTCATTGATGAAGACATGCAGGGCAATGCGCTCGCCCGGGGCGAACAGCTCACCGCTGGCCTGAAGGCTGCCGTCGAGGCCAGCGACTGGATCGCCGAACTCCGGGGCAAGGGTCTGATGCAGGCACTCGAGTTCGTGCACTCCAGCACCAATGAGCCAGATGCCAATCGTGCCGGCGAGTTCCTCGAGGCGTGTCGAGGCCACGGCTTGCTGGTTGGCAAGGGCGGCCTCTATGGCAATGTGATCCGTATCGCGCCGATGCTCAATGTGTCGGCCGCAGAAATGGACGAAGCCATCGCGGCGATGCTCGCAGCGATCACCGATCTAAACAACGAAAACTGAAGAGACGTATCATGAGCGAAATCAAGCAACTCGGACACTTCATCAATGGCCAGGCCGTCGCCGGCACCTCCGGCAATACCGGCGTGGTCAATAACCCGGCCACGGGTCAGCAGACGGGGAGCGTGGCCCTTGCCTCGGTTGGCGAGATTGACGACGCTGTCGCTGCAGCCAAGGAAGCGTTTGAGACCTGGGGCAAGTCCTCCATCTCCAACCGCACCAAGCTGATGTTCAAACTTCGAAACCTGGTCGAAGAGAACGCCGACGCACTTGCTGCTGCCGTCTCATCAGAGCACGGCAAGGTTCACTCCGATGCGTTTGGCGAGGTGGCCCGAGGCCTCGACAACATCGAGTACGCCTGCAACATCGGTGAATTGATGCGTGGCGGTCACTCCAACCAGGTGGCCACAGGAATCGATGTCACCACCGTGCGACGGCCGCTCGGAGTTGTCGCCGGCATCACGCCGTTCAACTTCCCGGCCATGGTGCCGCTGTGGATGATCCCGAATGCGATCGCTACCGGCAACTGTTTCATTCTCAAGCCCAGCGAGAAGGATCCGTCGGTCGCCTTGATGATGGCGGAGCTGATAGCCGAAGCCGGGTTCCCGCCAGGTGTGTTCCAGGTCGTCAACGGCGACAAGGTGGCGGTCGACGCCATCCTCGAGCATCGCGACATCTCTGCAGTCAGCTTCGTCGGCTCCACGCCGATCGCCCGCTACATCCACCAGACCGCCACCACCAACGGCAAGCGGGTCCAGGCCCTCGGTGGCGCCAAGAACCACATGCTGGTGCTGCCCGATGCCGACATCGGCCTTGCCGCCGATGCTGCGGTCTCAGCGGCCTACGGGTCCGCCGGTGAGCGTTGCATGGCGATCTCGGTTGCCGTCGCTGTCGGTGATGTGGCTGATCCGCTGATCGAAGCCATTGCCGACCGCACATCGAAACTCAAGATCGGTGCCGGCGACGATCCCGACGCCGAAATGGGCGCACTCATCACTCGCGAACATCGTGACCGGGTTGCCGGCTACGTCGGCGGTGCCGCAGAAGCAGGTGCCACGCTTGTGCTCGACGGTCGCGAGACCGAGTTCGACACGGATGGGTTCTTCCTCGGCTGCTCGCTCATCGACAACGTCACCCCGGACATGGATGTGTACAAGGACGAGGTCTTCGGTCCCGTGCTTGCGGTCGTTCGTGTCGATACCTACGACGAGGCGCTCGAGCTCTTGAACAACAATCCGTTCGGCAACGGCACGGCGATCTTCACCCGTGATGGCGGTGCCGCTCGCCAGTTCTGCGAAGATGCGCCCGTTGGCATGGTTGGCGTCAACGTGCCGATCCCGGTCCCGGTGGGCTACCACTCGTTCGGTGGCTGGAAGGACTCACTGTTCGGCGACACGCACATGTACGGTCCAGAGGGGATCCGCTTCTACACGAAGGCCCAGGCCATCACGACTCGCTGGCCTGACCCGGCCAGCTCCTCGGTCGATCTGGGTTTCCCCCGCAACGACTGATAAACCGAACTCATGGATGCTGATCTTCTCCTGCTCGAATCCCCGACAGCGTCGGCTGATCAGCTGCCGGGTCTGATCGGTTGGTCTCTGAAGCCTGAAGGGTTATGTCGAGACGACGTGTGCATCCCGGTTCACGATCGGGCTGCGCTCGGCGACGAGTCCGCCATTGATCTGGTTGCGGTTTCCGGTCTTCTCGACCGACCTGCCGTTGCTGATGAAAGTGGCCTCACCGCCATTGGCGCACTACGAGCTCGGCGGCGATCTGCCCTCGTCGATTTGGTTGCCCCGGACTTCTCGCTGCCCAACCTTGAGGGCGGGCTGACTGCGCTGTCAGACCATCGCAGCAAGAAGCGGCTCCTGGTCGCCTTCTCCAGTTGGTGAGGGTGCGCCTATGACCTGCCCGGGTGGCAGGCACTGCAGAACGAACTCCACGCTGACGGTCACACCGATTTCCAGGTGATTGCCATCGCTATCGACGAGGACACTGAAGCGATCCGCGGATTCGCCGACGGCATCGACTTCCCT
>JABIQM010000245.1 GCA_018699415.1 Acidimicrobiaceae bacterium | reverse complement strand
GCCGCTCTGTTTGACCGGCGAAAGCACCAATCCGCTAGGTGCCGGCGTGGACGGGATTACAAGATCAGTCATGTGGCCACCAAGACCTCGGACTTAGCAAGGGAGGCGAGCGCCTTCTCGAAGGACGGCCAACGTTGTTCCGCGATCTCCGATGCGGCGAGTGCCGCCCGAACTGAGTCGTGATCGCCGAGCGAACGCACAAGCGTCACCAGCTCAGGCGCCCGGAGAAAGTTGAGCCGGCGATTTCCATAGTGGTAGGCAAGCGCGCCGAACGGCTCGGGCCGCAGCGCGACACGATCATGAAGGCGATACGGCGCATCGAGATTAAAGGGCACCGTTAGTAGACGCCGCACATCCCGTCGATGGAGATCTCCTCAACGAGAAGTTCGTCTTCCACCAACTCTTCGTTCTCGGTGTCGGCCAGCTCGGCATCAGCGGCCTCGATGACGTCAGTCAGCTCCATACATCCTCCTCAGATCGGCTTCCTCAATCTAGGCGCACGTTCCGCCGGCGGCGAGTCAGGTTCGCCACATCCGTTCAGTTGTCGGAGTCGAGGGCATGAGCACGCAACACCGAAAGCGGCACGATCTCAAGCGCTCGTTCGTGGGTCGCAGCCAGCCGCACCGGCGCTGCGGCCCCGGCGGTCGCCGCGTCGAGCCAACGCGAGGCGCACACGCACCAGCCGTCGCCCGGCTTCAGACCCGCAAATCCCCATTCAGGTCGAGGCGTCGAAAGGTCGTTGCCTGACTCCTTCGAATATTCGAGGAAACGTTCGGTCACGGTCGTGCACACCGTGTGGGATCCGATGTCCTCGTCGGCGGTGTTGCAGCACCCGTCGCGGAAGAAGCCGGTTACCGGGTCCCGTCCACACTCAGCGAGTTCGCCCCCCAGGACGTTTCGCGCATCTACTGGTTGAACCATTGTCGTATCCAATCACGTCTACGGCATTGTCGCGACGGTGACACGGCGTCGATGTCGCTACGGTGACGCGATGTTGCTGCGTAATGCGACCGTTGCCGATGCCGAAGCGATCCGCGCGATCTACAACCACGAGGTCGAAACCTCGCTTGTCACCTTTGATCTCGTCCCTCGAAGTCTCGCTGACCAGCAGGACTGGGTGCGCGAACGAGAAGGTGCTCTCGGGGCAATCGTGGCTGAAAGAGAAGCAGACGGTGAGATCCTGGGTTTCGCGTCACTGTCGCCATACCGGAGCCGCCCCGCCTACAACACCACCGTGGAAAACAGCATCTATGTGAGCGAGTCAGCACGAGGGGTCGGCGTTGGGAAAACGCTCCTCGAAGAGTTGGTGGCCATGGCGAAAGCGCGCGGGTTCCACACGGTGTTAGCCCATATTGCCGGGGGGCACGAGGCATCGATCGCCCTGCACCGTTCGGTTGGCTTCACCGTCGTTGGCGTTCAGAAAGAGGTCGGACGAAAGTTTGGGACGTGGCTCGACGTCACCGTCATGCAGCACATGCTGGGTTGAAGGAACGACCCGTGAAAACGCGAAAGGTCCGGCGAAGATTCGCCGGACCTTTCATCCATTGTGGGCCGAGAAGGATTCGAACCTTCGTAGGCGAAGCCGACGGGTTTACAGCCCGTTCCCTTTGGCCACTCGGGCACCGACCCGTGGATAGCTGACGACTGTATCTGGCGGCGCCTAATGTGCGACAGAGTTTGAGGCTTCAGGCTGCGACCGGCTACTCATGTACGACATCAGCGACCGTCGTTTCCTCAAGCGCTACCCCAAGATTGTCGCGCAGCATTCGCATACCAGCAACGCCCGAGCAGTACTCGATGATGCGGTCCATCTGGTCATCGGTCAGGAGCGCGAACCCCAGATAGGCGACATGACGATCACCTTCATGGGTAGACCGCTTGACCTTGGTCGAAACCTCGATACGAGATGACTCCCCGTCAGCTTGGGGCAAACCGAAGGCGACACGGATCCTGGCTCCGACCTCGAGCAGTACTGATGAGACCACGCCAATACCAAACTGCGACACGTTGATGACAGCCGTGCATGATTTCGAGGCGAACACTTCAAGCTCTTCAGAGGTACGGAAACTTTGACGAACCTGGCGGAGCTTGAGCCCCGACCCGGACTCCGCGATCATCAGAAGCAACCAGATCGACATACCGAACGTGGTAAGGGTGACGAAATCACCGTGCGCCGGTCGCAACACGCCGGTACTGAAAACAACCAAGGATCCAGTCAGGCCCGTTTGCAGCAGTGTCAGGAAAATTCGGCGTGCTTGACGACCCGGGGCCGGGTCCATGAGCTGGCTCTGGAGCGGGCGGCGCGACAGAACCTTCCACGCCACGGTGACGTTCGTGGTGAGCAGACGCAGATCGTTGACGATCCACGGGGTGAATCCGATTGACCGTGTGGCGACATATCGCATCACAAGCGACGAACCCATCCATGCACCCCATAGTCCGATGAGGACAACGGGGTCGGCTACCAAGGGCAGCGATGATGTGAACATCGTGGTGAAAAGAATTCCGAACAGGACGATGCGTTGGATTGAGCGACCAACCTGACCGCCGGCAATGCGGTACACGCGCCGACTCAGCCTTGTCGAGTGCTCGTTTTTGTGTGGCGCGTTGGGATCAACCAACACAGCCAAACGTTCGTAGAGATCGCGGCTCCAGCGGTGGAGATGGACATCGTCGCTCCACGGGGCTAGCCGCCGAGCGACCACGACAGGCACATCGGTGATTCGCCACCCGGCAGCCTGGAGGCGAATACCGGCTGACATGGTGACGCTGAGGCCGGTGTGAGTCATGCCGCCGATATCCGCTATCGCGGTCTGACGAACGACGGCCATATCTGACCACCACGGGAGGAATCCGCTGTTGTGCAACTTGCCAAGCAGCAGAGTGTCGCGGAAATGATGCTCGCCGTAGCCACCGAAATCGACCTCGTGATTGGCATTGGTGTCTTCGATACGGCAGAGCACGACACCGACCTCGGTGTCATCGAACGCACCCGACGTGACTTCGAGGACATCAGGGAGTACCACAAGGTTGGCAGGGACAAGAAGGGTGTAAAGCGAGGGGCAACGCACGAGAGCGGTGTCGATGAGCTTTCCAAGGTCGCCGTCGAGAGAACCGGTTACTCGCTCGATCTCAAGCCGTTGGGCGAGTTCGGCAACGTCGGGCCGTCCGTCGCGATCCGCGATCAGTAGCTTTCCACAGCCCCGGGCCAGCCTCGCCGACAGGACTGCGGCCCGGACCTCGCTCGCAGGCTCGTCTGTCACGATCACAACGACGTCCGCGTCGGGTTCCGTAAAGCGTTCTGGTTCGCGCTCAACCGGACGAACGATGCCGATGAGCGATACTTCGATCCATAGTCGCATCATGCCGAACGCTTCGGCAGCCACCAAAAGAACGAACATCACCGGGTGCGCTCCACCGAATGTGAACGCCAGACGCCAACCGAGATAGACCAGACCAGTGACAAGAGCCGTCACTCGCAGAACGTCCACCGTTCGCGTGGAGTCCGGAACAGGGTTCGGTTGATCGTCGTGGGGCACTAGAACCCGATGCTCACAGCATTTTCTGCCCGATCGAGTTGATTGTCATGTTTCGCTCGACGGGTGCTAGCGGCCATGCGCAGGCAGCCGCCAAGCAACATCACACCAGGATCGTTCACAAAAGCAAACTAGCCGCGATCCGGACACGGTCAACCACCGAATCGGATGCTGCGAAATCGCTCGCACTCATCAAAAATTTCTCATCTGGCCTAGGTAGAGGTGGCCGGCGACTATGGCTGTGACCGCGCTACAGGTCACCGTGTACTGGCAGGCTTTCGTCGTAGTACCGTCAGTCCTATGCCGACCTTCGATGTTGTTTCAGAAGTAGATATGCAGGAAGTCCGCAACGCGGTCGACCAGACCGCCCGTGAAATCGGGCAGCGGTTCGATTTCAAGGGCACCGACTCCTCGGTCGATCTCGCTGAGGACGCCATCAACATGGCATCCAATAGCGAAGACCGACTCGCCGCACTGCGTCAGGTTCTCGAGGAGAAGTTGGTGAAGCGAAAGGTCTCGATGAAAGTGCTCGACTACGGCAACATCGAGCCTGCCAGCGGCGCTTCTGTCCGCCAGACCGCAAGGCTCCAGGCCGGCATCTCCTCAGAGAAGGCCAAGGAACTCAACAAGTACATCAAGGGCCTCAGCCTCAAGGGGGTCCAGTCATCCACCCAGGGTGAGCAACTCCGGGTGAGCGGCAAGAAGCGTGATGATCTGCAAGCCGCCATCGCTGCTCTGAAGGACCACGACTTCGGGCTGCCCCTCCAGTTCAACAACTTCCGCGACTAACGCACGCTTGGGGTCTGTCCCCAGACGTGCGTTATCGGACCGTGCAACACGCCGACTGATCGCCACGTGGGCTGGGGTGCGGCCAGTGGCTGACGCGTTGGGCTGCCGTTTTGGAGCTCATACGACCGATGCACCGCCAACAGTGCTCATACGCAGAGGATTCGATCAGGACTCCGCATCCAGGCGACACACCCTTGACAGACTTAGTCATTTGACTAACCTGATCTGGACCGCTGCTATCCAGGAGTTCGCCTTGGCGTACGAGTCCGACACGCAAGATCTTCCCCCAGTCACGAACTGGACCAAGGACTGGGACTGGCTCGACGATCAGTGGGGCGCCAACGCGATCGATATCTGGAACGACATCCGCAAGGAATGCCCAGTCGCCACAACCGAACGTTATGGACGCGCCTTCATGCCTGTGACGATGGAAGGTGTCGCCCAAGTTGCCCACGACACCGAGCACTTCTCGTCAATTTTTGTCAACGTCAGTCGTCCCGATGCACCGCGCCGGCCCGCTCCACCCATCACATCCGATCCGCCCGATCACCACGGGCATCGCCGGCTCCTGCTGCCGGCGTTCAGCCCGAAGAACATCAACCAGATGGAAGATGAGATGCGAACGTTTTGTCGTTCGTTGATTGCGGACCTGGGAGACGCCAACGAGGTAGAGGCCGCTGAGCACTACACCCAGCACATCCCCGTTCACGGGATCTGCAAGCTCACGGGCATCCCTGAAGAAGATGCCGACTTGTTCCGAGACTGGATCTATCGCAACTTCCAGCTCGCTCCCCGGGACAACGCCGTTCGAATCGAAGTCATGACCGAGATGAACGCCTACATCGGCCAGATTCTCGAGGACCGCCTCGCCGATCCGCAGGATGACATGCTCACAATGATCACCAACGCAGAGATCGACGGTGAACCAGTCGCCTGGGACCTCAAGCGCGGTTACGTCGCCCTTCTCATCATCGCAGGCATCGACACCACGTGGAGCGCCATTGGCTCAGGGATCTGGCACTTCGCTCAGAACCCTGACCAGGTTGCCAAGCTCGTTGCCGCCGACAACAGCGACCTGCTCTGGCAGACGGCTTCTGAGGAAGTGCTGCGTTACTACGCCCCCGTCACCATGGGCCGCAAGATCATCAAGGACACCGAGATTGCCGGTTGCCCGGTCCGGGCCGGCGAACAAACACTGGTGACATTTCCGGCGGCCAATCACGACCCGGCCGCGTTTGAGAACCCCGAGGAGTTCCAGATCGACCGGGCCCGTAACCGACACGTCGCTTTCGGCCTTGGCGTGCATCGATGCGTCGGATCGAACCTCGCTCGCCTCGAGGTGCTGGTTGCTCTTCAAGAATGGCTACGCGCCTTCCCCAACTACTCGCTCGATCCCGAGCGTGAAACCAGCTGGGCGAATGGCCAAATCCGCGGGCCCCGCAACATCCCGCTTCTGCTCAACCGCTGACAACGGGAACCGCAGCGCGATCCTTCATAATGATCAGATGACCAACCAGCCCGCCGACGTCTCTGCAAAACCGACGGGCCGCGACTCGGTCAAGCACGCCCTGATCGACGCCACAATCGAACTGATCATCGAACAGGGCACCGCCGTATCCGTGCGCGAGATCGCCATTCGCGCTGACGTCAACCATGGCCTGATCCACACCTATTTCGGCAGCAAGGAAGCACTAATCATCGCCGCCGTCGATGCGGTGAGCCAGCGCGCCAGCTCTGGAATCGATAAGACCGGTTTCCCTCGGCCCGATCTCGCCCGTCAGCGCGCCGGGGAACTCGCGAAGATCATCGCCCGTATGCGACTCGATGGAAATCGGGACCTGTTCACGTCACACCCAGTTAGCGACCGGTGGGTGGCCGCAATCCAGGAAAACCATGACGACGTGGACGAGTTGGAGGCAATGACCATGGTCGCCACTGCATCAGCACTCGCCCTCGGCTGGCCGGTCTTCGCCAATCACATCTGCGAAGTCCTCAAACTCGACAACGACCAGCGGGCCGTGATCAACGACCGCATCGATGCCCTCGTCGCCGAACTCGGCGGTATTCCCGACTAAGCAATACTAAGGTCCGACCCCACCGTTACGTTGCCTTTGACGGACGTGACATCCTCACGCCTGTCAGGCCGATCTCTGCGATACGGCGGGGGGCATTGTTGAGCCAGTGGTAGTAGAAGCTTCGCTTCGGGAGCCTCACATACCGCTTATTTCCTGCCACCGCAGCCACCGTTTGAGCGGCGATCTTGGCGGGCTTGATCTGGGGGAGTTGCTGCAAAAGTTTGAACCGCTTGAGCGCCGGTTCCAGATAGGAACCCTCATAGTCGGCACGGTCCCACATCTCGCCGGCCACAGGGCCAGGGGCGACGACGGTGAGACCAATACCCGTGCCCTTCAGTTCGAACCGAAGTGACTCGGTGAAGTTGGTGAGGCCCGCCTTTGAGCCGCAGTACGCCGTGAACCCAGGAAACTGCACTGTTCCCGCCATCGAACTGATTTGCACGATATGGCCCTCGCCTCTTGGCAGCATGTGGTCGAGCAAGTCTCGGGTCAGCATCATCGGCGCTTCGAAGTTCAAGCGGGCCACCGCCCGAACGATGTTGCGATCGATATCAGCGAAACCCGCCGATGTCTCGATCCCTGCATTGTTCACCCACACATCGATGTGTCCCAGCTTTCCGATGCAGGCACCCACAAGCCCGTCGACACCGTCGGCAGCACCAAGGTCGGCGACAAGATACTGCCCACCAACGCGCTCGGCGACGACAGCGAGCATGTCTTCGCTGCGAGCAACAACCAGGACATTCGCCCCTTTGCTGGCGAACTCATCGGCGAAGCATTCGCCAATTCCCATTGACCCGCCCGTGACAACCACGTTCTTCCCGTTGAGATCCATCGTTCAGCCCTCCAAAACGGTAACGGTGCCAGTCGAGCCGTCAACCTTGAGAAGCATGCCGGTCTCGATTCGCTGTGTCGCGTTCTCCACGGACACCGCACACGGGATCGCCAGCTCGCGGGCGACGATCACGGCGTGGCTCATGAGCGCACCCACGTTCACGACGACGGCGGCGGCCGGAAGAAAAAGCGGGGTCCACGATGGATCGGTCAGTGGGGCAACGAGGACTTCGCCCGGCTCGAGCATCGAGCCCTCGGCCGGGTCCATCACAACCCGGGCCCGGCCCGTGGCCGTGCCGCTCGCACCAGCATCACCCGTCAGGACATCACCGGGCTTCGCCGCGCGTAACACCTCGGGCATCTCCGCTTCCAGCTCTTCGAGACTTGGGATCTCCTCGGGGGTGGCAATAAAGAACCGGGGCTCAACGGCACGGTAGCGATCGAACAAGGCAACTCGCTCGCCAATCGTTTCCATCATCGATGCCGGATCAGCGAGGTACTCACGGAGTTCATCTCGCGGATCGAGCAAAGCAACGTGAACGGGATCGGGATCGCCACCCTTTTCTGCAGCCCGGCGAACGAGTTCGCGGTACACCTGCTTGACGGGGAGCATCACGCGCACAGCACGGTCGCGGGTCGCCTCGCGGCCCTGCGCCCACGACGGTGCCGCCTTGATGGCCTTGTCGAAGTTCATCTTGTCCATGAACTTGACGTGAGGCCGCACCTTGGCAATCGCGGCCTGGCGCTTGTCGTCGTTGTCGCCCAGGCGAGTCGACGGGGATAGGTCACGATCAGTCCGCCGCATCGAGTCGATCGCCGACAGCGCAAGCTCCGGCGTGTTGTCCCACGTGCGAGCCGAGATTTCCCAATCGTTGGGTCCACGCTGGCCATGGTCGGCGATAAACGCATCGAACTGCTCACAAAACGAGCGGGCGGCTTCAACGCCAGCCAACCGATCGAGCAAACCTTCGGTGCCCTCACCAAACGCTGCATTGACTTCGGGTGTCTGTCGGACCGTCTTGGAAATCTCGTACAGCGCCTGAGAATACTGGGCGGAGTGAACGTCACCAGCGGCGCCGATCAGATGGGTGACGAGGCCAGGTTCGCCCGCCGCAGCAGCCGCGTCGGCGAGGATCCCTGTCACGATCGCGGCCAGCGCTGTGGTGATCATGTGGTTCCCGAAAATCGGCTCGAATGCAGCGGGGAACGAGTCGAGATAGGCGAGTAACTCCTCGTCGGGCGCGTCGAGTGACGGCCGCTTGGCCTCGAACTCGGCCACCCGGGCAAAGCTGTCCTTGGCGACGTCTGGGAGACCCTTTTGCCCCAGCGCCTTCACGACTGACCGCAGGATCTTGAGTGAGGACTTGATGCTCTTGTCGCTCTTACGAGCCACGTACGGGGGCGGGTTACCCTCACCGAAAAATGCCACATCGATGGCTTCAGCCGAGGATCCCGGTGCCCGCACGCCCATCATTCGCAGATACGAGAGGTTGAGATACGCGTAGCCGCCGTACAGCCCGATAATCGTCGGCTCGTCGCGATCGAAGTCAGCCGTCTTGAGGATGCCGAGATCGTCATAGGCCATCCGCCAGGCTCGTTCCGCTGGGATAACGCCGTAGTTGTACCCGAGCGAGGTCAATACCTCAGGGAACACTTCGCCGATATTGCCTCGTGTGTTGATCGGCCACTTCGGATCGATTTCACCCTCGATGATCCACTTCGTCTCCATGTGCTGGCTCCCCAAAGTCGCTTGCCCCTTTGGAACCAGGGCGCCCAGAGCTTACGATCTCTAACGAAATGAGTACAGACGATCAACGAGCTGCCAATCCAACGCTTGATGATTTCGCCACAGAGGTCGAAGCGTTTTTCGCCAGCGTGCCCGAAATTTTGGGCAAGGAATCGAGCAAGCTCACACGTTCACAGACCTACCGGGCTGCACTGGCGGACGCGGGACTGGCCGGCGTGTCCTACCCGACTGAATTCGGGGGCAGGGGACTGAGCGCCGAGCACGAGGCAGTCTTTCAACGGATCGCCACTCCTCTCCAGCCATCCGAGGAGTCGACCTTCGGTATCGGCATCGGCATGGCTTTGCCCACCATCCGCGACTACGGCAGCGAGTCGCTCAAGGAGCGATTCCTGCGGCCTGGCCTTCGAGGTGAAGAGATCTGGTGCCAGCTTTACTCCGAGCCCGGTGCCGGCAGTGATCTTGCCGGTCTGACATGCAAGGCCGAGCGTGATGGCGACGAGTGGATCGTGACGGGGCAAAAGGTCTGGACCTCCGGCGCGCAACAGAGCGATCTTGGAATTCTTCTTGCCCGCACCGATCCTGACGCTCCCAAGCACGCTGGCATCACAATGTTTGTTCTCCCAATGAATCAACCCGGCGTCGAGGTTCGACCGCTCGTCCAGATGACTGGTGTCGCCGAATTCAACGAAGTCTTTATGGACGAAGCTCGCTGCCCTGCCGATTGGGTGGTTGGCGATGTGAATGCCGGTTGGAAGCTTGCGGTGGCACTCCTTGCCCACGAGCGCACCAGCATCGGCAAAGGCCAGGTGACGAAGCATTCGGAACACTCAAAGGCCGGTCGCTTCCCGATTCCTGTCGAAGGGCTTCTCGATCGCGCCTCCACCGCTGGGCGCCGCCACGACCCGGTCATGCGCGACGCGCTTGCCCAGGCGTACATCGGTGAACGGATCATTCCCTGGCTCGCGCAGCGCGGCGTCCACCCATCCGTCGGGAAGCTGTGGCGCACGCTCCAAGGACGCCATGTCGCACAGATAGCGCACGAGTTGGGTGGCGGCCACGCGACGGCATGGGAGCACGACGACACCGAGGCCGACTATTGGGCGTACCACGTGCTCAACTGCCGGGGCATGTCACTCGGCGGCGGCACCGACGAGGTACAGAAGAACACCTTGGGCGAGCGTGTGCTCGGCCTCCCCCGCGAGCCGGGCCCCGATCGAAACACACCATTCCGCGATCTGTTGAAGAACTGAGCACTGATGAGCGAAGAATCCTTGATCAACTACTCGATCGCCGCCGGACTCGCCACTGTTGAACTGAACCGTCCGCATCGACGCAACGCCGTGATTGGTCCGATGCTCGATGCGTTGGCCGACGCGCTCAATGCCGCCAGTGCAGACGAGTCGGTTCAGGCAGTGCTGCTGTGCGGTGCAGGCGGAGCGTTCTGCTCGGGCGTTGACCTTGACGAGTACAACGCCGATCCAGCCCCTGGCTGGTTGGCGAATTCAGCGGAGTCCACTGCCGCCGCGCACAACGCGCTCGCCGAGTGCACCGTGCCGATCGTTGTCGCACTCGAGCGTTACGCCATCAACGGCGGCGCCGCCTATGCGCTGGCAGGCGATCTTCTGGTCGCCGGCGAGACCGCCTGGATCCAGATCGGCGAAGTTATCCAAGGACTTCCGGCACCCATGAATCTGGCGTGGCTGTCTCTGCGTCATCCTCCCGCTGTGGCCTCACGACTCTTCCTCACTGGCGAACGAATCCCTGCGCCCGATCTGCTGGCGATGAGCATCGCTCATCGCGTGGTGCCCGACGATTCAGTGCGAACCGAAGCCGAATCTCTCGCGCAACGGATCGCCGACAGTCCGCCCGGGTCAGCCCGAAGGGCAAAGGCGGCGCTGCGGCAACTGTACGGACACGATCCGGTCGCCCAACTCGCCCAGGCGCGCGAGTCGATGCCCATACGAGGCACCTTCAGGCCGACCGCAGCACCCAAGAACTAGCCTCGGCTGCGACCAGCACCGGTGCGGTCGCCATCATCACTGGGTGCCGTAGGCGGCACGGATCTCGGCGGCGTCTTCGTCCTCAGGGCGCAGGGCCCGTTCCGTGTCGATCACCAGCCGTTCGATTGAGCCATCGAATACGAAGGGTGTCGTGTAAGCATCGCTGACCCCGGACGGGTTCGAGCCGATCGTCAAGCCGATCGAACTGATCATCACCGCCAGATCACCGATCACGCCCTCACCCACCAGATCGTCACCGACCCAGAGCCTTGTGGCTGCTGGGCCGCGCTTGATCCGCTGCTGATCGACACCCACCGTCAGTTGACCCGTGGGGATCGGGTCGAGCGACCGCAAGAACGTGCGACTACCGAAGTTGTTGTGCTCATAGACCAGATGACCCTCCTGCACATAGATCGAGAGCCCATTGTTGACGGACCCTGTAGCCAGAATCACACCGTCGCCGACTCGGTCAATATCAGCGCGAAGCGTCCACGATCGGGCACCAAACGACGGGCTGGCGTCAGGGTCGATGCGCGCCACGGGCGGGTAGTACACGAACCGATCGCGGGCCCGCGGTGTGCCCGGCACCGGATGACCCGCAAACATGGCCCGCATCTCGCCAGCATCGATCGGAAACACGCCGTGCCGTTCAGCCTCTGTCCAGAACAACTCAACGAGTTCAGCGAGCTTCTCG
>JABIQM010000324.1 GCA_018699415.1 Acidimicrobiaceae bacterium | reverse complement strand
TTGCGCTTCGCGCACCACACAGGAGATCCGAATCGCTGAGGTCGAAATCATTTCGATGTTGATCCCGGCAACTGACATCGTCTCGAACATGGTCGCGGCCACACCCGGGTTGGTCTGCATGCCTGCACCGATCAAACTCACCCGAGCAATCTCAGGGTCAGCAATGGTTCCGTTGGCACCGAGCTCCTCGAGCAGGTGACCCACGGTGGACCTCGATGCATCGATCTGTTCGTGCGGCAGCGTGAAGCTGATGTCGGTTCGGCCGTCCTCGGAAACGTTCTGCACAATCATGTCGACGTTGACGTTGGCGTCGGCGAGGCTTCGGAACAGCCGAGCGGCGATGCCCGGTCGGTCAGACACCCCCAAGACAGTCATCTTTGCTTCGCTGGTGTCGTGGGTGACAGCCGAGATGATGGCGCGTTCCATGGATTCCTCCTGAGTAACCCAGGTGCCAGGCACCCAGCTAAAAGCGCTACGGACGTGAAGCTTCACGCCGAAGCTACGAGCAAGCTCAACCGAACGCATGGCTGGCTTGGGGCAGCCAGTGGCGGTCATCTCGAGCAACTCGTCGTATGAGATCTGATCCATCTTGCGAGCACCGGCCACGAGCCGCGGATCGGTGGTGAAGACGCCAGGGACATCGGTGTAGAGCTCGCAGGCTTCCGCATCAAGCGCGTGGGCAAGCGCAACCGCCGTCGTATCGGAGCCGCCCCGCCCGAAGAATGTAACGTCGTTGTCGCTCGACACGCCCTGGCTACCACCGACGACCGGGACCTTGCCCGCCTCGAGTGAGGCCTTGATCCGATAGGGATTGACGTCAAGGATCTTGGCGTTGCGATGGGTGGTGTCGGTCAGGAACCCAGCCTGGCTGCCAGTGAACGAATCAGACTCGATACCGAGCTCATGCAGCGCCATCGAAACAAGGGCGCATGCCTTGCGCTCGCCGCCAGTGATGAGCATGTCCATCTCGCGTCCCGGTTTGGTTGAGGAAACCTCGTCAGCGAGCCGGAGAAGCTCGTCGGTCTCCTTGCCCATAGCCGAGACGACGAGCACAACCTGATCGCCACGCTTGCGACAGCGGGCCACATGGTCAGCTACTTCGCGAATGCGATCTGGATCCCCGACGGAGGTACCGCCAAACTTCTGAACGAGCAATGCCACGAGTGTCTAGGTTATCGGACTCACCACGGCGGTAAGACCGAGTTTGGATACCGGGGTCTGCGATGCCGTGGCTTGTTCATTTTCTTGCCTGTTCTGATGCTGGGTTACAGTGCGGGATCCTTGAACTCGCCGGCACCACCACCGAACTGCTCCAGCAGCTCATCCGCAACGAATGCGTCAACGACGGCTCGAAGGAGTCCGGCCACGAGCTGCGCTCGGTCGACACCCTGCAGGGCTTCCTTGAAGGCGGCGGGCTGGACATCCAACGCTTCGAGCCCGCGCCGGGGCGCGGTTCGCTCGTCGCAAGAATCGAAGGCAGTGATCCGAACGCTCCATCGCTGTGCCTGATGGGCCATACCGATGTGGTCCCCGTCAATGAGGCGGGATGGGATCATGACCCGTTCGGCGGCGAAATCATTGGCGACGAGGTCTGGGGTCGGGGAGCCATCGACATGTTGAACCTCACATCGTCCATGGCGGTGGCGTTCAAGAACCTCGCAGCCACCGGCTACAAGCCGAAGGGCGACCTCATCTATTTCGCCGTTGCTGACGAAGAGGCCGGCGGTCACTGGGGTGCGGAGTGGATGCTCGAGAACGAGCACGATGCGGTCATGGCCGACTACGTCCTAACCGAGATGGGTGGATTCGGATTCAGCCATGACAACGGCCGCTCGGTACTGATCAATGTGGCAGAGAAGGGAGCGGGAGGCGTACGTCTCACTGTGCGTGGAACGCCTGGACATGGCTCAATGCCGCTCAGCGCCGACAACGCCTTGCTGAAAGCAGCCGAGGTTCTCCGCCGACTCGGTGGACATCGCCCCACCCCCCAACTCGATGACCTTTGGATCGGACTTCTTGACGCACTCGGCATGGAGGGCGACATGCGTGCCGCACTCATGGATCCTGAGCGCGTATGGGACACCGCTGTCGCACTTGGTGACCTCGGCGGCAAGATGCTGCACGCCTGCTCGCACATGTCGATCTCGCCGAACATCGTCCAAGGCGGCCAGAAGATCAACATGATCCCCGATGCCGTACACATTGACGTCGATATTCGCACCCTGCCAGGCCAAGACACCGACTATGTCCGCGCCGAACTGGAAGCCGCCATCGGCGACCTCGCCGATCAGGTCGACATTGAGGTCCTCAGCGATCGATCGGCAAGCCGTTCACCACACGAGACCCCGATGTGGGGCGTGATCGAGTCTGCGGTAAAGGCCGCCGATCCGACCGCTCGTGTCCACCCTGGCTTGATCGTCGGCGGGACCGACGCCCGCTACTACCGTCCGCACGGCGCAACGGTCTATGGGGCCGGCATCTTTTCCCCCAGCATCGATATGGCCGACTTCGGCAGCCGCTTCCACGGCAACAATGAACGCATCGACCTTGAGTCGCTACGACTAGTCACCGATTTCTGGGGTCGCATCGTCCGCGGTTTCGACGAAACCGGCCGGCCTTAGCCAAAAGTCCCAACCGAATGCTGCTCCTGGCGAGTCTTAGTCGCTGGCGATGGCGCGGGATTCGCGAGACGCCGAGGCGTAGATGCCCTTGCTCATCAAGCTGAATTCAGCATCACGACGGGCCTGGTAGATCTCCGCCCGCACCCCATGGGCCAAAACAGACATGGGGTCAGCCTGAACAGCTAACTCGATCAACTGGCAGGCCAACCGTAGATCCCCCGAGTCAGCAACCTCTGTTGCCCGCGCCGTCATAGCATCAGCACCGCCGGCTAGGTTCACGACCTCAGCGGCAAAGACCGACTGTGGGGCGGGCTTGAGGTTTGCCGGGTTCTTGTCCCACCAGCCTCCATACAAACGCCACAGGTTGCGCACGACGAACTCGGGTTCGTCATAGACCGGTTGCATCCATGGACGGGCCAGCAGGTCGTCGGGAACGCTGACGGAGTGAATGATCGCATCGAGCGACTCGCCCGCGTTCATCTTCTCAAGGGTGTCGTTCACGAGGATTTCCAAAGAGGTTGCAAGATCGTTGAGCACGCGATCAATGCGCTCCTTGCCCTGCACGGGCAGGCCGTGAGCGGGAAGCAGCCACTCAGCGTCGTAGCTCTGCATCTCGCGCAGCGCGGCCGCCCACTCCAGAGGGAACCGCTGAACCTTCTGCGGATTGCCGCAGTTCGGGAAAACCCAGGTGACCAGGTCGCCGACGCAGAGCGCCTTTGACGAGGGCACCCATGCCCAGAGGTGATCGTCGGTCTCGCCCTTGGCATGGTGCAATTCGAAGTCGACGCCGCCAACCGAGAGATCGTGGCTCGAGACAAATGTCTGATCCGGCCAGAGCACGTCCTCGGGCAGGAACCGCGGGCCACGGGCGAGCCCTATTCCATTCGCTTGACTGATGCCGCCAAACTGGCGAGCGTTGATGTCGGAGTTATAGCCATCGGTCAGGACGTAGCGGTCGAATCGAGCGGCAACCGCTTCATGCCCAACAACGCTCGGTCCCGCATAGCCACGTCGATCGGCATCGGTTGCGACAGCACCGCTCCCGCCGACATGATCGACGTGTCCGTGGGTGTAGACGAGCGAATGCACTCGCTCAGTCGACCACGTCCTCATCGATGTGACAGCTTCCTCGCCGGTCATCTTTCCTGACGAGTCGAAACACACCAGGCCCTCCTCAGTGCGGAAGCTGTAGATATGGCTGAACGACTCGACGATCGAGATGTCGGGTGCCAGTTCGGTCAGTTGCTGCGTAACCCGATTGACTCGCTCGTCGTGCTCGCCGACATCCACAATCCGACTAGAGAGCTCAACAGGATTCTTGGTGGTGATGGGGAGTTTGCGTTGCAGCTTTCCGATCATGGTGCAACCGTAGACCAAGGTTACGACGACCGACTTGTCCTTAGTTTGCGCAGGGCGGTGACTTCGATATCGGAACTCAGCGGCTAAAGAAGAGTTCGATGCTTCGTTCGCCGTCGGCTCGCGGTTCACCCCGCCAGACGAGGTCGGCTCCCTCAATCCCGCTGACCAACTCGTCCTGAAGATCAAAAAGAATCACGAGCTGGCATTCATCGACATACGCGGACGTGTGAGCGACCTGATCGATGTAGCCAAGGGCCGTGAGCACGTCGCTCGAGCGGGGTACGAGGTCTCGAAGCGGCGAAGGATCAAGGACCAAGCCGCGCTCGGCAAGGCCGATACGCTGCCACGTCGGCTTGTGGTTGCGCCGGCGCAGCCCTGCACCTCGTAACCGGCGAACGAGCACACGACTGTCGAGAACCTCTGCGCCGAGGTCGATGGCCCGCCTGCGATCGACGGCCTCGATGTCGTAGTGGTCGCCTTGGAATCCGAGCCGCCGCTTCCCGATTCGCCTGGCAAACTCATGGAGTTCGTCATACGACTCGTCGCTCACCAGATGTGCCCATTTCGCACCGCGCCACTCCCAGACAGCAGCATCAACGAGCACAGTCATGTCCGCACAGTATCGGCGCCGGGCACCGCGGTCGCGACGACGGGCGCCGACGTGAAATACTGCTTGAGTGATGGATGCAAACACCGACGAGGTGTTGTTACGCGTTCCGGCCCGGTCTGAATATGGCCGGATCGTTCGTGTGGGTGCTGCCGCGCTCGGGCTGCGCCAAGGTATGTCCTTCTCTGAGATCGATGATCTTCGTCTGGCGATCGACGAAGCCGTCATCTTGCTCCTTGACGGAACCGAGGGCGGCGACCAAAGCGAGCAAGAGATCCAGGTCGTGTTTCGGATCGACCGTGGGGTCCTAGAGTTCCATGCTGAGCGGTCGGTGGAGGCCGCTCTCGACATTGCCGCCGTTCACCGGTTCGACGCGATCACGGCCGGATTAATCGACGACTACGATCTCGACCAAGAGCGAGGCTGGGTCCGTCTCCGCAAAATGGCCGGTGCCGACAACGACTGATCCACCGGGCTACCGACCGGTCGACCCGAATCCCTTGTCGCCGCGCGAGCTTTCGTCGAGGTCATCGACCTCCACGAAGTTCACGTGTTCAACTGCTTGCACGACGAGCTGAGCAATGCGCTCACCGCGAGTGACCATGAAATCGGCCGTGGGATCGTGATTGATCAAGCAGACCTTCAACTCGCCGCGATAGCCAGAGTCAATGAGCCCGGGCGTATTGAGGCAGGTGACGCCATGCTTGAACGCAAGCCCACTTCGGGGCTGAACGAAACCGGCATAGCCCTCTGGTAGCGCGATGGCGACGCCTGTCGGCACCAGGGCTCGGCCGCCCGCAGCTACGAGCGTGACATCCTCACGCGCCAATAGGTCGATACCGGCATCACCCGGGCGGGCATACACCGGGAGCGGTAGATCGGGGTCGAGACGAAGGACAGGCAAATTGAGCACAAAGCGAACGTAGTCGACGGCGGCGTCTACCCTGAGACCATGCTCGCATGGATGGATCTTGAGATGACGGGACTGGAGCCAGGCCGACACGTGATTGTTGAGATTGCGACCCTGCTCACCGACGACAACCTTGAGTTGATCGCCGAGGGGCCGGACCTGATCGTCCACGCCACCGAGGCCGAACTTGCGGAGATGGACGACTTTGTCACCAATATGCACACCCGTAGCGGGCTGCTCAAGGCAATCACGACGTCGACCGTCTCGCTGGAGGAAGCCGGCACAGCCACGCTCGCCTTCCTCAAAGAGCACATTCCCGAAGCTCGTACCGTTCCGCTCTGCGGAAACTCGATCGGTACGGACCGGCGGTTTCTCGCCGAGTACCTCCCCGAAATAGAGGACTACCTGCACTACCGATCGATCGATGTCTCGACGTTAAAGGAACTCGCCCGTCGCTGGAAACCAGACGCCTTCACCGGCGCCCCGAAGAAAGCGGGCGGCCATCGGGCTCTCGATGACATCCGCGAGAGCCTGGACGAACTCCGCCACTATCGCTCCGCGCTGTTTGAAGATCCCGCTCTTTTCGCGGATAAGGGTCCGACCCCGTAGCCTCAAAAGGGTCATGGGGCAGACATACACAAAACAAGAACAAGAGCCGGCGTCCGAGGACGTCATTGAGGTTGCGCCGGGGATTCTTCGGATGCAGCTACCGATCTCGATGCCTGGTCTCGGTCACGTCAACTGCTACGCCCTAATCGACGGTGACGGTGTCGCCTTGGTCGACCCCGGCCTTCCCGGGGAAGACTCGTGGGACGCACTGATGCGCCGCCTCAAGCAGGCTGGCATCCCGCTCGAACGGGTCCACACCACGATCGTTACCCACTCGCACCCAGATCACTACGGCGGTAGCGCTCAGCTGCACGAAGTGGCTGGCGCCGAGATCTTGACGCATGAGAGCTTCGTGTCGTTCTCGTCTGAGGCAAGTGATGACATGGGGGCTGAGGCGCTCGACATGAGCGACGACGAAATACTCCAACTGTGGAAGACCCGCATGGAGACCGAACAGACGGCGTGGGGCACCAACCGAGAGGCGCCGCCTGATGAGGCGCTCCTCCGATTCATCCGAGAGGGGGCGCGCAGCGGCCAGCGTTTCCTGACCCCCTCCCCCACAATCCGGGTCGCCGACAACGCCGCTATGCGATTTGCTGATCGCGACTGGTTCTGCGTCCACACGCCCGGTCACACCATTGACCACCTCTGCCTATGGGACCCTGAGCAAGGCGTGCTCTTGTCGGGCGACCATGTCTTACCGACCATCACGCCGCACATCGCCGGGAGCACCGACCTCGAAGATCCTCTGGCCACATTCTTCGCTTCCCTCGACCGCGTTGCCGCGCTCGAAGGAGTCACCACTGTCCTTCCCGCACACGGTCATCCAATGGACGAGGCTGCGCAACGCTGTGGCCACATCAAGATCCACCACGACGAACGTCTCGACGTACTCCGCGATGCAGCGGAGGGCCTCGGCGACGCACCGGTCGACGAGTGGATGAAAGTGTTGTTCCGCGAGCGTTCGTGGGGAGGCATGGCCGCAAGCGAGACATACGCGCACCTTGAGCATCTCCGGATACTCGGCGAAGCTGCCACTCGTCGCGACGCTGAAGGCCTGCTCTTCTATGAAATCGGCGCCACATAGCGAAGAGCGCTAGAGCGGCCGCACCCGGGCAACCGAACCGGCCTTGCCGTTCGCCAGTAGCCAGGTGTCGACGCCACCCTCGGCTGGCTGCCACCACAGTTCAGTGTCGAAGCCAGGCTCGATGCCCACGCCGTGCTCAAGTTCGGCGTGGATGGCCTGGCGTGGTCCGTCGATGCGACTGAGCGCTTCCTCGACCGGTCCCCACTGGGCAGCATTATTCACATGTCCAAGAATGTCGAAGTCGGTAAAGCGCAATGGCCAAGGCTCAACGATGGCACCCTCGGCTGGGCTGGTTGCGAGTGCATGCCGAGCGCTCACTTGCCGCTCGCCCGCCGTCGGCCCATAGATGTCGAAGAAATCAGAATTGAGTGCCTTCGGGCGACCCGTCTGACCATCGACATAGATCCAGATAGTGACTGCTTCGATGTGCGCACCCTCCGTGCCGCGCAGTGACGTTCGGCGCTCCGCCCAGCGGCTCCCATGTCCACTACACCAGGTTGAGGCGTCAACCCATTCCTGGAACACCGGTGCCACATGGACTTCGAGCATCACTCGCCGCACAACCCAGGCCATGGGATCGGTCAGACTGGAGTCGGCGGAGTCATCCCGAGCGATGTCTTGCAGATGGCGAACGGCTGCATCGAGGCGGCACCGACCGGTTGCGTCGACATCACCGAGACGGATACGGCGACCACCTTCGAAGACCCGACCCGTCGACGGTCGCTCCGTGATCTCAGCTGCCCCCGGTTTGGCCATGCGGGGACGGTAGCAGTCACCCCTCCGGTCGTAACACTGGATATGTGATTGACGCGATTGTCGACAGGGCCCCCGGGCGTCAAGCACCCGCTATCGAAGAATTCTCAAATATTAGGCCATTACGGTTTTCGTTGGGATTGCAGGCCAATCCTCACCTTCATCCCAGGCGCTCGGCGACAACTCCAGTTTATTCAGTTGACGGATGGCGTGAAGTTCGCGACCGTGTTCGGGCCGGACATTCCGGTCGCGTCTCAAGGAACTGACGACATGCTGCACCTTTTGTGCCTCGAGCATCACATTGCCACTCAGGCAGATGCTCGCGCGCGCATGAATGTGCATGTGGGTTCTGGGTTTACCGGCGTCTGGTTCATGACCACCAAGCCGTATACCCACCAGCGGCCCTCCGGCGCTCCCCCTGGCTGACCAGCCACTACACAGGGGAAACGCACCGAGGCCGCCAGAAATGGCGGTCTTTCTGCTTTTCCCTCTGCAACAACCACCTCAGCACACAATGAAATCATGCTCACAATTCAGGAAGGAAACGAGGTCATGGAACTCCTCATCGCAACAGAACCCAAACCAATCGAGATGGCTCCTGCCGAAACGTGGGATGACCACTCTTCGTGCCGCGCCGTTCCGAATGCTGCAGCTCTGTTCTTCAGCGAGGACCTCGGCGAAATCTCCGCGGCAAAGCGAGTCTGCGTAACGTGCCCAGTGCTTGCACCGTGCCTCGAAGCAGCACTCGACCGTGGCGAACCGTGTGGCGTGTGGGGCGGTCAACTCTTCATGAACGGCAAGATGCTCGCTATCAAGCGGCGTCGGGGTCGTCCTTCCAAGAACCCCCGTCCCGAGGATCAGATGCCCGTCATCGAGATCCCAGCCCACCTCACTGCGGTCGCTGAACGGCTGACGGCTTGAGCTTCCCTCCCCCAGAGCAACACGGTGCCGCCTTTGGTGCTCCCCCCTAGATCCGGGCAACGGCTTACGCGAGCCCCGATCTGACCGCCATCGGCGGCACCGTGTCAGACTCCGGGCCCTAACTCGGCGCCTGTAAGCCACTCCCATGTCCGCCCGTGCGTTGCTTCACGGCCACCAACTGTCCCCGAGGGGAACTTGGCCGGGGACCATTTCGTTGGGACGGGGCGAGTCCTCAACCGGGTTTTGCCACTATCCATTCCGGTACTGTTCTCTCAGGAGATTGTTGTGCGACGCTTCCCCCACCCCATATCCCGCCAACGACTGGCCGCTGCTCTCGCCGCCATCACCCTCACTACCGCCGCATGCGGTGGTAATTCCAATGACAGCGCCCGCGTCATCAACCTTGGCGACGATGGCCTCGCTCCCTTCGTGGATGACATCCAGTCCGATGCGGCCGTCCATTCCGACGTCAACATCGAGTTCACCTTGTTCGATGGCGGCACGCGCAACTTCACCAGTTATGCGGGCACCCCACTCGTCATCAATTTTTTTGCCCGGACCTGTCCGGCATGCGTTGCGGAGATGCCCGAGTTCCAAGAGGTATCCAATACGCTCGGCGATGCCGTGAACTTCGTCGGTATCTCCACCGATCACCGCCACGAGGACGCCCAAATCCTGATCGAGGAAACCGGTGTTACCTACGACCTGGGCTGGGACCCTGCCGGCGATCTGTTCGCTGAATTCGGTGGGATCGCCATGCCTACCACCGTGTTCGTTTCATCTGATGGCACCGTCATAGAGGTCTGGTCAGGAGTACTAACCGCCACCGACCTCACGGCAAAAATTCAGGAGCTCACGTAATGAATCTCGAGCAGTTTGCATTTCCCTTTAGCGTGGGGATGCTGGCCGCGTTCAACCCGTGTGGGTTCGCCATGCTGCCGACCTACCTCGGCTACTTCATCGGCACCGACACACCCGATAGCACGCGCCTGAAGGCCGTTACGCGTGGCCTCTGGGTCGGCACGATGCTCACGGTCGGCTTCATCGCCGTGTTCGGCAGCCTCGGTGTTTTGATCTCACTGTTCCTCAACACGGGAACCGTCATCAGATATGTCGGCTACATCACTGTTTTACTCGGCTTGCTGCTCATCCCTATGGGGATCGCAATGGTCCTGGGCCGGCAGATCACTCTCAGCCTCCCGAAGTTGAACAAAGGCACCAACAGCCGCGAGTCGAGCTCGATGTTCCTTTTTGGCGTCTCATACGCCGTTGTCTCGCTGAGCTGCACGATCGGCTTGTTCATCCAGGCGGTGAGCAACGCGTTCACCACCGACGGGGTCTGGAATGGCGTTGGTAGTTTCGTCGCCTACGCCGTTGGCATGGGCGCCGTGATCCTCTTCTTGACGGTGAGCCTGGCCCGAGCAAAGTCCAACGTTGCGGCCAACATGCGCCGCTTCCTTCCCCATATGAGCAAGGTTTCTGGCGTCGTTCTCATCATCGCCGGTTTCTACCTGATCGACTATGGCATCTGGGAAATTCGGATCCTCGACAACCCTCGTGCCGGCAACGTGCTCGTCGACAAGTTCTTAGAGTTCCAGGGGGCTGTCGCCACCTGGATCAACAACACCACACCAGAGCGACTCGGCGTCGTGAGCGTGCTTGGTGTTGCACTGGTGCTGCTGCTGGCATGGCGAGAAGACAATCCATCCGAAGCCGCGAAGCGCCGGTCGGTCACCACGGTCTTTGCACTCGTCTGCCTCTATGTCGAACTCAGAAACGACTGGGACTTCGCAGCCCTGCCACTGTGGCGCTTCGCGACGAATTGGCCCGCACGCATCGTCAACTGGTTCGACGATCTCATCCGTTGGGGTGTTCCACTCGAGGCGCTGTTCGTCGCTTTAGTGGTCTGGCGGGTATGGGCGCGCGTTGATCGCTATCGTCGAACCAATGTTTCGGTCACTGCTGGCGCGTCCTGAGGTCACTGAGGTCTGCGAAATTCGTTCAACCTTTGGGTTGATGGCTTTTCACGGCGGAAATCTTGAGCGCACCACAGATGTCATCGCGTCCGAGGTCGCGGAACGCACCAGGTCCTCATTTTACGGGGTCATCCAGGCGTCACCGCTACGCCAACACATCCCGTCCACCCTGTTCGATCCGTCGCACTCAGATGCACTCGCGAGCTTTGTGGGCCATGTCGACACGGTGGTCGCTATCCATGGCTACGGCCGAGACGATCGCTTCTGGGATGTGCTTCTTGGTGGACGCAACCGCGACTTGGCCAGCCATATCGCAAGTCATCTGCGGGGCGGATTGCCCGACCAGTACGGCATCGTCGATGACCTGAACGACATCCCCAAAGATCTTCGTGGCCAGCATCGTGCGAATCCGGTCAACCTGCCGCCGAAAACGGGCGTGCAGATCGAACTTCCACCGCCAATTCGGTGGAATAAGGAAGCCACAAACTGGAGCGACCATGAGGGAACACCCCGCGCGCCTCAAGTCGCGATGTTGATCGACGTCCTCACCGCGGCAATCCTCAGCTGGGACTAACCAGCCGCCTGGATCTCGGCCAGCACTGCAGCGAGTTCGGCCATTGCTTCGTCGCGATTGGCATAGTTCATCATCGCCGCCGTGACCCGCGTCCCCCACTCGGGATTTATGGCGACGTCGGTGCCTATCAGCCTGGCCATTGCCATGAGTGGAAAGCAGATCGCCTCTCGAAAGTCCGGGTCGTCGGGGAAGGCTCCACCCTGGCCGCAGTCGTCCGCGCCATCACCATCACCGCCGCCGGACACGCCATCACCAGCATCACCATCAACGCTGGCGCTCACCGTTGCTTGAGGGACAACATCGTTATTGCTGTTTTCGCCAGAACATGCGGTGGCTAGCAGGCTCACGGCAAGCATCGTGACAGTAAGACGTTGAATCATCGGAAGCTCCACTTACTAGGTTCATTCTTCAATCGGTTGCCGCGAACCAGAGCCTAGGAAGCAAGGTCCTCGAGGGCAAGGTCCTAGGGGGCAAGGCGTTCGATGGCCCAGTCGTCGCCATTACGTCGGTACCGAACTCGATCGTGAAGGCGACTCGGACGACCCTGCCAAAACTCGATCTCTTGATGACTTACGAGATAGCCGCCCCAGTGCGGGGGACGAGGCACCTCATCGGGGAATCGGTGTTCGACCTCAGCCACAATGGCTTCGAGCGACTCCCGACTAGAGAGGATGCTCGACTGCTCACTGGCCCAGGCACCGATCTGGCTACCACGGGGTCGGGTGGCAAAGTAGGCGTCAGACTCGGCATCAGGCAGATGCTCGACCTCACCGACAACGCGAACCTGCCGCTCTAGATCGTGCCAAACAAAGCTGAGACTGGCCCGCTTGGTGGCATCGAGGGCACGACCTTTATCACTCAAGCGGTTGGTGAAGAAGGCGAAGCCCCGCTCGTCGAGCCCGCGTAGCAATACGGCCCGGGTCGCCGGCCACCCGTCGGCATCGACGGTGCCCACGACCATGACCCCCGGATCACGCGGGCCAGTTGCCGCCCATGCGTCCATCCACGTCCGGAACTGCACGATTGGATTCGGGTCGACGTCGCCGATATCGAGGCCTGCTTGTTCGTACTGATGACGGATCATGCTCAGGTCCATGGCCAGACTCTACGGTGCAAGGGTGACCAGAGCCGCCCAATATGTCGCCGTAGGCGGGGTTGTTGGCTCGTTGACTCGTTGGCTCGTTCTGAATGCCATGGACCGACCGACCCTCGCATTGCTGATCGTGAACGTCGTCGGCTCGGCCCTTCTCGGGGTTGTCGTTGTCCGCTGGCCACGCGCTGATGATCGAAAGCGGCTTGCGCTCGGGGTTGGGTTCTGCGGTGGTCTCACCACATTCTCGTCGTTTGCGCTCGATGTGGCGTGGCGCCTTGAACACTCCGACATCAGTGGGGCTACCTCGGTGACCGTCAGCTCGTTGGTGCTGTCGATCCCGGCGTATCTGCTTGCCCGACGTGTCGCGCAACGCCCAGAGATCTCGACATGACTGCTGTCGCGTTTTGTGCCCTGGCGGCCTGTGGAGCCGTGACGCGATGGAGGATAGCTGCTGTACTCCCCCGGCCGCTCGCCACATTGCTCGTCAACATCATTGGAGCGTTCCTGCTTGCCGCCCTCGTGAACTCGCAGGGCGCTAGCGATGTAGCCGTCGGCGTGGGTGGAATCGGCGCGCTCACCACCTTCTCGACAGTGGTAGACGACCTAGGGACGCTCTGGGCCATCCGTCGCTGGCATGCTGTTGCCTACGGCACCGTAACCATCGTCTTCGGTGTCGGAGCGGCCTGGATCGGTCTTCAGATCAGGTGACGCGAGATGCCACGCACCACAAGCCCGTTCCAGCTCGGCCCGCACGAGCGGCCCACGTTCCCGGCAAGGCTTCGATGACCTCCTCAGGCATGAGGTGGATCGGTGTGCGTTCGGCCCCAGTATTCACCCAGACCAGCTGACCGTTCTGTGTGAGGACGCGGGCAATCTCTGCTGGGAACAGCAACATATTGACCAGCACCAGGGTGTCGGCCGAGGCGGTTCGGAGCGGGAGGGTTGACGAATCACCCTGCACCCGAGCGCCGGCGCTTGCTGGTGCATGAAGGAGCATCTGAAGTGACAGGTCGAGGGCGACTACGTCGGCAAAACGCTCGGCCAGTTGCTGGGTCCCCATCCCCGAACCGGATCCAAGCTCGACAACTCGACCGTCACGCACATCACCTCGTGTAAGGGCATCCGTGATGGAGGCTCGACGTTCAACGCTGTCGTGGCTCGCGGTCCAATCGGCGGCCATCGAGTCGAAGAGTCCGGCCATCTTGCGTCTGCGTTCCTCGTCCCACCCGCCATCGAACGCCACCTGCTTGGTGACCTTTCGCATCGGGTGCTCGTCACCCTCAGGTGGACCGGCGCGGACTGTGCCAGGCGCGTCGTGGAGCCACAAGACTGTGCCCACCATCAAGAAGGACCTGGAATTTCGGTCATCCCGTTGAGGTACGGAAGAAGAACCTCAGGCATTCTGATCGATCCATCCGCCTGGCGATACGTCTCAACGATTCCTGCCCAAACCCGGGGAACAGCAAGGCCCGACCCGTTGAGCGAATGCACAAACCGGGTGCCCTTCTCACCTTCGGGACGGTAACGGACGTTGGCGCGGCGGGCCTGATAATCGGTGCACCAGGAGACCGACGAAACCTCGAGCCACCGGTCGGCTCCAGGGGCGAAAACTTCGATGTCGTAGGTGCGCGCACCTGCACCGCTGATATCGCCACAGGCAAGATCGAGCACCCGGTGGGCGAGACCAAGATCGCGAATAGCGCTCTCAGCACGACCGAGGATCTCCATGTGCATGTCCTGGGCCTGATCCGGTGTGCAGAACGAATAGAGCTCGACCTTGTCAAATTCGTGCACCCGAAGCAGCCCGCGTGTGTCGCGACCTGCCGAACCGGCTTCGCGGCGATAACAGGATGTGTGCGCCATCAAGCGCAAAGGAAGCTCAGCCTCGTCGAGGATCTCCCCCGCCACCATCGACGTGAGCGGAACCTCGGCAGTAGGAATCGCCCAGAGGTCGTCGCGTTCAAGGTGATAGGCGTCATCAGCGAACTTGGGTAGGTGACCCGTCCCGATCATTGTTTCGGTCTTCACCATGGTCGGAGGACGAACTTCCTCGAATGCATCACGGTTGCGGTCCAGCCCGTACGAAATGAGGGCCCGCAGCAGATGGGCGCCATGGCCGCGATACATGGCGAACATCGAGCCCGACATGCGAACGGCGCGGTCAACGTCAAGGATGCCGAGCTCCTCACCTATCTCCCAATGGGGGACCTTCTGATGGTCGGCGTAGCCACCCGGGTCGAAGTCTTCGACCCGAACTTCGATGTTGTCGTCCTCGGTCAAGCCGTCGGGTGCTTCCGGCGACGGCATGTTGCTGACGTGCAGAAGCAGTGTTCGGATCTGGTCTTGGAGATCAGCGATGGCGGCAGCGTGTTCACGCTCGCTCGCCTTGGCACCTTCAGTGGTCTTTTTGAGATCTTCAGCCTTGTCACGCGCCCCACTACGGAAGAGCTCGCCGATCTCCTTCGAGACGCGATTGCTTTCCTCACGGATCTCGTCGACCGCCACCATATGGGTACGAACCTGAGCGTCGAGGTCTACGACCTGATCAATCGAGGAAGCATCCTCTCCTCGGCGAGCCACAGCCGCTTTGACGGCCTCGGGATCGTGGCGTATCAGCTTGATGTCGAGCATCCACAGACGGTACCGCTCCAGCCCTGGCCATACGTCGCAATTCGCCAAGATGCTGCACGTCTGGGAACTGAACACCGCAATTGGCGCTCAGCTGACGGATCCCTCCACTGGAGGTTTGTCCGCGGCGATAAATTCCTTCTCGGCCTCGGTGGAGGTGACTGGCGAGCGATTCTGGCGCGCCGCCATGTCGGCCTCGCGCTGGCCACCGGCAAAGCGCATGAACCGCAGGGCGATCAGCGACCAAAGGTAGAAGCCACCGATGATCTTCATGACCACGCCGGCTACCTGCTGATCGTGCGTCGGGGAAACGCCCCACAACGGATCAGAGTGGTTGTAACTCGAGTACACGACGCCTTCGGCGAACGTAAGCCAACCGGCGGGAACCGTAGGCACAACCGACATGAGGAAGAGGTAGATCATCTTGCCCGGCTCACTCATCTGCATCTCCTTCAGCGGCCCCAAGATCGGGAACCACATCAAGAGCGCCGAGAAGAAGACACCCAGATGCAGGGCATAGTGAAATGCGCCGTTCTCCACCGAAAGGTTCACGACTGCGCCCCAGTGGGTGAGGATCTGGAACATGTTGAAGAGCATGCCGGCAACAAGCGGTTTCGTCAGCGGTCGAAGGAGTCGCTGGGCAAAGCCGTCGTCAAGGATCAGCAAGCGGGCAAGCCACGCTGGCATAGCAAGGAGCAGCAGCGGCGGCACGATGAAACTGATCAGCAGATGCTGAATCATGTGTACCGAATAGAGGTGTTTCTCGGCAATGTCGTGCATCGGCCAGTCGGCGGCCAGCCACAGCAGAAGTACCCCGGCAAGGAAGTATCGCTTCTGAGGAGCGGTGATGATGGGGGTGCCGTCCGTAACCGCCAACGGCCCAATGGAGCGCACTGAATACACGCCGAACACGACGACCGCTGCGATGAGAAGCCACACCTCAGGGTGAAGCTCGTACTCCCACGCACTGACCGCAAGCAGAGCGGTCATGGTGTTAGAAGAAATTGAACGCGAGCAGAGCGATTATGTAAACCACAACTGCAAGCATGATTCCGCCTCCGAAGAGCCGAGACAGAATCGGGCCGTCGGCTTTCAGGTGCATGAAGATCCGGGCGACCAGCCAGAACTTGACAACCATCATCACCATCAGAGACGGGATAAGGAAGGCGCCCCAATCCAAGACCGATTCAAAGTAGGTGAACACCTCGACACCAGTGATGGCAGCAAGGATTAGGGCGATCTTGATGTATTCCACGTCCGAGGGGTGGTCGTCGGCGTGGTCGTCGGCGTGCTCGACGGCAGCGGTTTCGCTCATTGCTCGCTCCTACTCGGCCGGAATCAGGTAGATGACCGTGAAGATGAAGATCCACACGATGTCAACGAAGTGCCAATACAAGCCGATGATCTCGACTGTTTCAGCGTTTTGCGGCTTCAAACGCCCTTGGACCGACGCCACCACCAGCGACATCAGCATGAGGATGCCGAGACTGACATGAATGCCATGGAAGCCGGTGAGAGTGAAGAACGCCGAGCTGGCCGGGTTCGTGGTGTAGCCAATGCCCTCACGGTAGAAGCTGGTGAACTCGTAGACTTGGCCCCCGATAAACACGCTGCCAAGCATGGCGGTGGTCAGTAGCCATCCCCGTGACCGTTCGACATCGCCGCGCTGAAGCGAGGAGAGCGCTAGCACCATCGTGAGCGAGCTCATGAGAAGCACAAACGAACTCACCGAGGTGAAAGGAATGTCGAAGATGTCGGTTGGCAGAGTCTTGCCATTGCCCCGCGTCTTGTACAGCAGATAGGTGGAGATCAGACCACCGAAAAGCAGGCACTCGGTGCCGAGGAACAACCACATCGCCAACTTGGTGTTGGAGATACCGGTATTTGTGGCATGAGGATCATGCTCAGTGTGCATGTCGGCCGTGGCCGTATCCGTGGACATCAGGCATCTCCTGCGGAGTCATCAGCGCCAACGGCAACCGTGTCACCATCGTCGTCATCATCGTCAGTGTGGTCATCATCGTGACCATGACCGGCGTCAGGATCGTCGACGGGCTCGAGAACCCAGGCGTAAATGGCGCCGCCCGTAAGCAAGCCGCCAAGGACGCAGAGCCACAGGTTGAAGATGACTCCGTAGCCAATGAGGGGCATACCCACAGCGAGCACGAGAGGCCAGAATGACGGCGAGGGCAGATGTACACCGACGGCGTCGCCCTTTTGAGCGGCCTCTTCGATCGTGGCTACACGAATAACGTTGTGGTCTTCGTCGTAGCCGTACTTGCGATGCCACCACTCGTCTTGGGACTCGATGGTGGGAACCACATCAAAGTTGTGCTCTGGCGTAGGCGAGGGGAGCATCCACTCGAGGCTGCGGGCATCCCAGGGGTCAGGACCCGGAGGTGGCAAGTCAACTGCTTCCTTGCGCGAACGCACGGTGTTGTAGAAGAAGTAGGCGACCGAAATCGCGATGAGATAGGAGCCGAGGGTTGCCACAAGGTTCCAGAAGTCGAAGCCAAAGCCCTCGGAGTACGTATCGATTCGACGACTCATGCCTTGCAAACCGAGTACGTGCATCGGGCCGAAGGTCAGGTTGAAGCCAACAAGCATCAGCCAGAATTGAATCTTGCCGCGGGTTTCGTTGAGCATGTACCCAAAGACCTTGGGCCACCAGAAGTACGCACCACCCATGAGGCCGAGCACACCACCACCGAAGATCACATAGTGGAAGTGGGCCACGATGTAGTAGGTGTCGGTCTGCTGGGTATCAGCAGGCGCCAAAGAGTGCGTGACCCCAGACAGGCCGCCGATGGTGAACATGGCCACAGTGCCGACGGCGAAGAGCATCGGGGTGGTGAAGCGCAGCTTGCCTCCCCACATTGTGGCCAACCAGTTGAGAATTTTCACGCCCGTCGGCACGGCGATGAACATCGTCGACAGTGAGAAGGCGAGAACCGAGATCGGGCCGATGCCAGATACGAACATGTGATGGGCCCACACGCCCCAGCCCATGAAGCCGATGGCAATGCCAGAAAAAACCATAAAGGAGTAGCCGAAGATGGGCTTTCGGCTGAACGTCGGAATGATTTCCGAGATGATGCCGAAGCTCGGCAAAATAATGATGTACACCTCGGGATGCCCGAAGATCCAGAACAAGTGCTGCCACAAGAGCGGATCAGCGCCAGCCTCCGGGTCAAAGAACTGGGAGTCAAATACTCGGTCGAAGATCAGCAGGAAAAGCGCCACTGTGATCACCGGCAGGGCAAAAGCCAAGAGGAACTGGGTCACTAACAGCATCCAGGTCAACACCGGCATGCGGAACAGGCTCATGCCCGGCGCTCTCATATTGAGCACCGTGACAATCAGGTTCACAGCGGAGACCAGTGAGGCGATACCGGCGATCAGCAGACCAATGGCGTAAAAGTCGACACCATGAGTCGGCGAGAACGTGATGCCGCTGTTCGGTGAGTAACAGAACCAGCCACAGTCGGCACCGCCACCACCGACGAGCCATGACGAGTTGAGGAAGATTGCACCGGAGACCCACGTCCAGAATGAAAGGGCGTTGAGACGGGGAAACGCCACATCTCGAGCGCCAATCTGGAGCGGGATCAAGTAGTTCGCGAAGGCAGCAGCAAGCGGCATGATGAATAGGAACACCATGGTGACGCCGTGCATGGTGAAGAGCTCGTTGTAGAGCTGTGGACTCAGGAAGCCTTGCTCCGGGAAGGCCAGCTGTGTGCGAAGCAGGAGTGCCTCGATGCCGCCCACAACGAAGAAGAACATGGCGGCAACGCCATACATGATGCCGATCTTCTTGTGATCGACTGAGCTGAGCCAGTCACGCCAACCGTTGCCACCCTGGGGGCGGGTCATTACACCAAGCGGACGCTCGGCTATGTCGGCCTGACCGCTTTTGAGGGCTAGGGGTTCTTCACTAGTCGCCATGATCAGTCCACCTCCGTCTGAGCAAGTAGTTCGTCCGAGGGCTTCGGACCAAGCGTTTCGAGATAGGCGACAAGGTCGCTGATGGTTCGCTCTCCCAAGCCGAGCGTGGGCATGCCACGCGGGGCAACGCCGTCGCCGAGATCATTGGCGGCATTCCCCTTCATTGCCTGGGGGTTGCGGAGCCACGCCGAAAGGTCGTCACGGTTCAGTGAGCCATCCCGGTTGTACGTGTTGAAGATGCCACCGGCAAAGGTGGTGCGACTGGCGAAGTGCGTGAGGTCGGGGGCCGAACCCGATTCGGTAGAGGCCCCGCTATAGCTGAGGTCGTTGACACCATTGATCAGGTGGCAGGAGGAGCAGTTCGATACGAACGCTTCAAGACCACGCGCCGGGGCAGAATCCGAGTCGCCCAAGCTGGCGTTGTTCCCGGCGCGAAGCTCAGCGACATAGTCCTCGGCGCCAGCCGGGACTTCAGCGGGAGCCATCTGCTGGTCAACCCACGCTTGGAAGTCGGCGTCGGTCATGGCCGTGACCTGCATCCGCATTCGGGAGTGCGATAGACCACAGAACTCTGTGCACTGACCGAAGTAGACGCCGGGGTCGTCGGCTTCGAGTTTCCACGGGGTCCAAAAGCCCGGTCGAGCATCGCGTTTGCCGTTCAGGGCGGGGATCCAGTGGGAATGGATCACGTCACGGCTGGAGATGATGAGTTCGATCTCCTCTCCAACCGGGATGGCCATCTGGCCGGACGTGACGATGTCCGCCTCAGGCAAGTTGCGAGGATCGCCGAGCGCCTCGCCATCGATGTCCTGGTCGAAGTAGTACCGGTACTCCCACCACCACTGCTGTCCGACCACGACGACGACGGGTTCCCATGACTCCGTCTCACCGGCAACGTCAACGCTGTAGGCATTGGCCTCGGTGCCATTGACAGCGAGGTGGGTCACAACCGTGGCCACGGCGATGAGCGCCATGATGATCGCGGGAACAATCGTCCAGGTGACTTCGAGGGTGTTGTTACCGTGGATCTGCTCAGGAAAGTCGAGTTCCTCGTAGTCGGATACACGGTTTCGCATCGCCATGTACAGGATGGCGCCGCAAATAATGACCATAACGACACCGGCAACCGCGAGGACCGGGTCCATAAGATCATCGATGCTGCGAGCCACATCAGACTGCGGCTTCAGGGTGTCAAGTTCGGCACCGCTGGCACAACCGGCCAAAACAAGGCCGAGCAGAACCACAAGCCCGTTGAGAGACCGTCGAGACGTCGTGACTTCACTCACGTTGTGCTTCCTCATTCGCTGTGCTCTTCCGCGGGGTCGTCTGCATGGTGGGGATGGAACTCACGTTCCCCATCGACGGCGGCCACAATGCCACCTGCGAGAACTGCGCAAGCGCCAACTAGTGCCAGTCCGGCAATGATGTTCTTGTTGAGCTTCGGCTTCGACGCATAGAGCGTGCCGGTCCCAAAGATCATGATCGCGATCACGCCCGCCCAGATGACGGCGCCGTTCGGGGATGCGTTCAGCAGGATGCGCGAGGCCGCCAAAACAATGATGCCAACGGCGCCCGCACCGGCGACCGGGATCTCAAACGGGGACATGACTCGCCGACGAAGCTCCCTGTTGGCAACCGGGTCCCCTGTGGCACGGTCGGCCCAGGCGTCCATGGACCACTCGATGGCCACGGCGGCACAAACCACGAGGCCGACAACGAAGATGGCGGAGTGGAGGGCGAGGCCGACAATCATGGTGGATGCACCGAACGCTCCAACGACCGGCCAGATGCTGCCGGTGACTACTGGAGTGGACGGAAGTTGTTCGACGCCTGCGTAGTGGGCCTGAGCAGCCGGGTCAGCGTCGCGAAATACGACGAGTACGAGCCCGAGCGTGCCAGAGACCACCGAGAGACCCATGAGAACGACATAGCCGATGTGGTCGCCCACGCCGCCCTTCCATCCCCACGTGAGTGGACCGACATGGCCACCCCCGGTGGCGTAACCATGAACGATGGCGGCAATGAACAGCCCGACGGCGATGCCGAAATAGAGCTTGAAGCCGGTTGTAAACATCTGCTTCCTACTTCGTTACGTAGACGACGTACCAGGTGATGAAGTACATGGTGCACACGGTGTTCCAAAACATCGCAGCAGCACCGACTCCATCAGCTTGGCGGGTGCCGTACTGACCGAACAACGCTCGCAACATGGTGAGCGCCAAGAACACAACGGCGCCGATCAAGAACACAATGAAAGCGCCGTTGAGAATAAAGAACATGAACTCGGGGGTGGAT
>JABIQM010000325.1 GCA_018699415.1 Acidimicrobiaceae bacterium | reverse complement strand
TGCGGCGTTCGCAATGGTGCAGGGTTCAATCTTCGCAGGGATCGGTTCAGCTGGTGCTATGGCCCAGGACCTCGACAACGGGTTCATAGATCGCCTGCTCGTAAGCCCCATTCGCCGTAGTGCGATCATTGTGGGCCCGCTGGTGCAGACCGCCATACGCGCTGTTATCCCGGTCACGGTCGTGCTTCTGATCGGGATTGTTGGCGGCCTCGATTTTCCTGGCGGTGTTTCGGCGGTGCTGATCGCCTATGTGGCGGGAATCGGGGCATCGCTTGTGCTCGGGGCCCTCGGGCTTGCCGTGGTGCTCCGCATCGGCAACATTCGGGCGATGGCGCTCGTGCAGGTCCTGGCCTTCGGGCTGATGTTCCCGTCGATCGGGCAGGTCCCGTTGTCGATGATGACTGGTTGGTTGCATGACGTGGCGCGAGTGAACCCAGCGACCAATGTCATCCGCATGGCCCGGCAGGGTTTTATCGGTGACGTGAACTGGGCAAACACCTGGCCTGGCTTGCTGGTGATCACACTCGGCATTCTCTGGTTCGGTGGCTGGGCGCGCTGGGAGTTGGAGCAGCGGGCTCCCTGAATCGGGTTATTCGAGTCTGATGTGGCGCCGGGACACTGGCGTGGACGTCACCACGTTTGATGTCGTGTCGCCGTATTGCCAGAGCCGCTCGCCGAGATTGCCGATGTGCTGGACATCTCGGAACCAGGCCCGAATGACATGACTCTCACTACCTGTCACTCGATTGCACTCGACGACTTCGGGCGCGTCGTTGGCGAGTTGATCAATTGCGCTGGCATTCGTTCCCGACGACATGACTCGGATGATTGCCTGGATGGGATAGCCAAGGGCAGCCTGATCCGTTACTAGCGTGTAGCCGGTGATGACACCATCGCGTTCGAGTCGTTTGACACGATCGGCTACGGCGGGAGCGGAGAGGCCGACCATCTCACCCAATTCCCGGTACGAGATCCGAGCGTTTGCTTTAAGCTCGGTCAGAATCTGAATAGCGATATCGTCGAACATATGATAAATGCTACTTCGATTCGTAGGTAGATATACAATATAGCCTAATTAACAGTTAGGAATGAGTGGTTATAAGCAGAAAATCGATGGGACCGAATGTGGTGGTTGCCATACACTCATGTCATGACCGCACCCCGTATCTCTCCCGATTTCGACCGCTTGCTTGACGCCTGGAACGCCCATTATGATCTCAAGCGCACGGGCGCCAGCTTCTCTGAACTCACTGCGTCGCGTCGCAGACTCGACCGCATCCGATTAGGAATCGGCTGAGTACAGGTCCCAGGGATACCCTAAGACCTGTGAAAGAACTCTTTGACGACTTCAATCGCTGGAATGCATCGGGTCAACAGTTCGCAATTGCCCGTGTCGTCGATCTCGAGGGCTCCGGTCCTCGGCTGCCAGGCGCAGCGATGGCTGTCACCGAATCGAGTGACGTTGTTGGCTCTGTCTCCGGCGGTTGTGTCGAAGGCGCCGTGGTCCTTGAATCGCTAGATGTACTCGAGTCTGATACCCACCGGATCGTCACGTTCGGCTTCAGCGATGACGAAGCCTTCGCCGTTGGTCTGACCTGCGGCGGCACCCTTCACCTCTTTCTCGAAGCGTTCGAGGGTGGAGAGTGGTTCACCCAACTACAAGCCGATATCGCCGCCGAGGCACCTGTCGCCCTTGCCACGGTGATTGAGGGTCCAGGCGCCGGCAACAAGCTCCTGGTACGCGCGGGCACCAATGGTCCGACAACAGTAGGCAGCCTCGGCAACGCCGACCTCGATCGGGTAATTGACCGTGATGCGCGTGGCGAACTTGCAGCCGGTCGCACCGGAATTCGGCACTATGGCGAACACGGAGAAGCCCGCGAGGGTGTTGTCTCCGTCTTCATCGAGAGTTTTGCGCCGCCGCCCAAGATGTTGATCTTCGGTGCAGTCGACTTCACCGCTGCACTTGGTCGCGTGGCCAAGGTTCTGGGCTACCGGGTCACCGTGTGCGATGCCCGTGAAGTGTTCGCCACCCGGGCACGGTTCCCGATGGCCGACGACCTTGAAGTCGATTGGCCCGATCGTCTGCTCGGCCGGGTCGGTTCCGATCTTGGGCCACGTGATGCGATCTGCATCCTCACCCACGACGCCAAGTTCGATGTTCCCGCTGTCGTCGGCGCACTGGCTACCAGTGTTGGTTACATCGGGGTCATGGGGAGCCGTCGCACCCACGACGATCGCACGGCTCGTCTGGTCGATGCCGGGGTTGACCAGGATGGGCTGGATCGCCTTCATTCGCCGATCGGGCTCGATATCGGTGCTCGCACACCGGAGGAGACGGCAATCTCGATCACCGCGGAGATCATCTCCCGCGGTACTGGCCGTAAGGCGAGGGCTCTCAAGATTACCGAAGGTCCGATCCACGACTGAGCGAGGCTAGTGCTCGGGCAGCGCCCCCGGAGCGGGAGGCGGCAGCGGTGGCTGGCCTGGCGCCGCGGCGCGAACGTGGAAGCTCTGACGCCAATCGACCTGGGTTTCGCCGTCGATGGCAAGTTGCCAGGTGTAACTCTTGCCAGGATGGACTGGCAGTGTGGGGAATGTGATGGCCAACGGCACCGAAAGGGGAGTGCCCGCCTTGAGGCCTGCGGGTCGTCCTGCTTCAAAGCGTCCGTGGACGACCAACGCCTGCTCACGGACAGCAACGGGGTGCCCGTCCTCGTCAAGGAGGTCGAGTCGCCACAAGTGAGCGACGTTGGCACGATCCCAGGGAACCTCGATGCGGATAGCCACGCCAAGCGGCTGAGGGCGTGGGCCAATAACTGTGAGCCCGCCACCCAGGATGTAGAGCTTGCGGTCGGCGACCTGTGCCGAGTCGGCCAGCAGCATCGTGACCCGCAGAGTAGGAGGGGTTGAGGGTGCTTCGCCCACCGATCCAAGTGATTCCGGTTCCATGGATCGCACCCTAGGCGCATCGATGACCCTTCGGCGGGCCAGACTGGGAGTATGCAACCTCAGCCGCACCAACCCCGATCAACCGTTGCCGCCGTCATCCTTGCGGCCGGGGCCGGGACTCGGTTCACCGGCGATGATCACAAGCTTTTGACCGTGGTGAATGGCAAGACCATCTTGCGGCACTCGATTGATGCAGCTTTGGCCGCGGAACTCGATGAGGTAGTTGTTGTGAGTGGGGCGATCGATCTCGCCGACCAGGTGCCAGACACCGTCACGCTGATCCATAACGAGAAGTGGGAAGACGGCCAGGCCACCTCACTGCAGGCTGCTGTCGCCTACGCCGATTCACGTGGTCACGCGGCAGTGGTCGTTGGCCTTGGCGATTCGCCTGGCATTTCATCGGAGACTTGGCGCAAGGTCGCTGAGGTGCCGAATGATCTCGCCATGGCACGATTCGACGGCGAGCTTCGACCCCCAACCCGTCTGAGCGCAGCCATGTGGGCGAGTCTGCCCGTCACAGGCGACGAGGGGGCTCGGGCATTGGTGCGTCACCGTCCCGATCAGGTCCGTCCCGTCCCGATCGACAAGGAATTTGGCGACAACCCAACTGATATCGACACCCTCGAGGACCTTCGCCGATGGAGTTGACCGACAGCTTTGGCGTCGCACTACCCGTGGACGCGGCGTGGGAACTATTAAACAATGTCGAGCGCATTGCCCCGTGTGTTCCGGGTGCTTTTCTCCAAGAGAAGGTTGATGAGGAATATCGCGGCGTGGTGAAAGTCCGGTTCGGCGCGTTGTCTGCGCAGTACGCGGGAACGGCGATATTTGTCCCCGACGAAGAACGTCGGCGCATTGTGATCCATGCCAAGGGCGACGGAACACAGGGAGCCGCAGAAGCCCGAATCACGGCGACGCTTGAGGAGATGTCGGCGGCGACTACGCAGGTCAACGTCGATGCTGCGATCGAGGTTGGAGGACGGGTCGCTCAGATTGGCCAGCGCATCCTGCCTGATTTGACTCAGGTGCTCACCGCCCAGTTCGCTGAAAACCTCACCGCAGTGATCGCTGGCGTTGAGCCTGATCCATTCCATCAGCCTTCCGATATTGATATGCCAGAACCAGAAGCGCTCGATCTACTCGATGCGGCACGGCCATCTTTGTTTCGTCGACTTGGATCTCTCGGTGCTCTCGGCGTGCTTGTGGCAATTGTGCGTTCTCTTCGGAGGCGTCGATGACCGAATCCGTGAATGAAGCGGACAGGGCGCGGGTTGAGGAGTTGCTTGGCCGCCCGCCCGCCGGAGCCTTCGAGATCGTGGTGCGAACCGAATCCGGCGATCCGGTCGTGCTCCGTAACGCGCCGATTCTCATGTCGGGCCGGCCGATGCCAACCTTGTACTGGCTGTGTGGCGACAAGGAACGCAAGGAGGTCGGGCGTCTCGAGTCTGAGGGTGGAGTGCGCGATGCCGAGGCGGCCATCGACCCTGAGGAGCTCGCTGATGCCCATCGCCGTTACGCCATCGAACGAGACGCCGAGATTCCTGCTGATCACGTTGGCCCCCGTCCTTCCGACGGGGTTGGCGGCACTCGACGAGGCGTGAAATGCCTCCACGCCCACTACGGATGGCATCTCGCCGGGGGAGACGACCCGGTCGGGCGCTGGGTCGCTGAGCAACTTGACGTGAAGGCCAGCGCCACAGCACAGGTAAAGGCAGACGGGTGACCAGACCCGTCGCCGCCATCGATCTCGGCACTAACTCCACGCGACTACTTGTGCACGATGGCCTACAGACGGTCGAGCGCTTGATGACGATCACTCGGCTAGGCCAAGACGTTGACGCTGGCGGTCGCTTGGTCGGCGATGCCATCGAGCGAGTCATGAGTTGCCTTCGCGAGTACCGAGTGGTCATGGATCGCCACGGCATTGAGGTAGGCCGTGTTCGGGCGGCGGCCACGTCGGCCTGTCGAGATGCGTCGAATCGTGAAGATTTCTTCGATCAGGTCGAAGCGGTGATCGGTGTTCGGCCCGAACTGCTCTCCGGCCTCGAAGAGGGACAACTCTCGTTTCAGGGCGCCACAGCTGAGCTGAACCCAAACGATGGCCCTTTCCTCATTGCCGACATCGGCGGTGGTTCAACAGAATTTGCCTACGGCACCGCAGAGGCCGAAGCGGCACTATCGCTCGACATTGGTTGTGTGCGGCTCACCGAGAAGTACATCGAACACGATCCACCCCACCCCGAGGAGCTCGTGGCGTGCCTGTCCATCACCGAGGCCCACCTCGACGACGTGGCGCGCGAGATTCCACAGTCATTCCAGGCCAAGACGTTTGTGGGCTTGGCGGGCACGGTGTCGGCTGCAGCTGCGGTGGAGATCGGACTAGCCGAGTACGACCGCGATCGGATCCATCATTTCCGCTTGTCGAAGGCTGCAATCGAAGACGTCTACCGCACGCTTGTCATGGAGCCGCGCCATGACCGAATCCACAACCCGGGCCTCGAGGAATCGCGAGCGGATGTAATCGTTGGAGGCATGTGCATCCTCGTACGCATCATGCGCTATTTCGGCTTCGAAGAATGCCTGGTCAGCGAGTCCGACATCCTCGACGGCCTTGCCGACAGCATCCTGCACCCATAAATTCAGCCATCGGGATCAGGGTCCTCCCCGAACTGCCGTCAGGCCGTCTGCAGCCGTGGCCGAACAGCAGATGCTTTTCAGGGTCCGAGGTTCGTCGTAGGGCCACGGTCGTCCACGATGCAGGACTGCTCGTTCGTCCCAGATGAGGACGTCACCAACCGTCCACTCATGGGTGTAGCGGTACAGCGGCTTGGTGCAGCGTGTCAGGAGATCTGCAACGAAGGCGGCGCCCTCGTCAGTGGGCATGCCGTCGACCGTGTATGCGTGAGACGCGGTGTAGATCGCTTCGCGACCGTTGACGGGATTGGGCCAGACAAATCGCCAGGCGCGGTCGGGCCAGCGCGATACATGACGGAGGTTGATGAGTCGAGGGTCGACCTGGTTCCGAGAATGGGTGAGTTGGTGGATACCAAACGAGTGGCGCAGCAGTGCCTGTAGCTCGCCAGGGGCATCGTCGAACGCAGCGCGAGTTGAGACAAACTCGGTCTGACCACCGGTCGAGGGGACGACTGTGGCCATCAGAAGATTGACGAGCGCTGGCGTCGGCAGGAACGTCGAGTCGGTGTGCCACAGCATGTTGGCCTGTTGGTCGAGGTGTCGTAGCGCTTCTTCGGGGGTGAGGGAACCGTCGCTCTCGACGTTGCTAACGGTCGAGACCTTGAACGAGTCGTCGTGTCCAGCCATCTGCTCCCGGTTTTCGAGCGGTCCGAATAGCTTGGCCAGCCGTGTGTGGCTCTCGTCATCGAGTTGCTGGCCGCGAAACAACAGCAGCGAATGTTCTTCGAACGCTGCTCGGATCTCGGGGTAGAGCCGCACGGCGCGTAGATCGACGTCATGGACGACTACGGCAAACCTGTCGTGCAATGGTTCAAGCCTCATCTGGGTTCCTGTGAGCTATCCGCAGTTTGGGCAGGGATCTGACCCTGGCGTCCAAACCTACGAGCGAGGGGCTGGAGGGCTGCTGGGTGGGCCGGCGAAGAGCTGAGCTTTCTCGAGCCAGTCTTGGGCAATCGCGCCATGGATCGCGAGAGACGTGTCTGCGAGGTTGCGACGTTGAGAGGTGACAAGGCAGAAATCTTTGGCGGGTCCACGGATGGTGGCGAGGGCATCGGCAGGGCCGAATATCCAGGTTTCACCGGATGGTGAGTCGAGCTCAACGCAGATGTCACCTTCGGGGATCTCTATCTTTCGATTGATATATGTCCAGCCTCGGGTGATGAACCCGAGCTGGGCGATGTGGCGGAGGCGGTCGGTGGATTCCCGCTCGGTGTTGACGGTGTCACAGATATCTTGTCCATGGGCCCACGCCTCCATGAGGCGGGCTGTCAGAAAGGACTTGGCTCCCATGGACGGGCCGTACCATTCAATCCGGTCTTTTTCTCCGCATTCAGCGGCAGCCGCAGCAAGCTGGTTTCGACAGGACCGCCAGTGCAAAAGGAGTTCTTTGGCGGTCATTTCCCGGGCGGGTCCGAGCGTGAGTTCATCGCCGGCGCCGGGAGTGGCGAAGGCGGCGGCGACGAAATCGGTCCGGTGCTGGATGAAGCCCTCGGGGTCGCTGATGGCGAGTGCTGCGGTCTCGTCGAAGAAGGCGAGGTGGCCGATCTGGTCACGGACAGCCCAGCGGGGCGAAGGTGTGGCGAGGTCCCAATCCGCAGCCGCCAGTGGTGTGACCACGGCATCGAGGGCGTCTTGCTCAGCAACGAGGTCGGCAATGACGGAGGCAACGGTGACGGTACTCATACCGACAGTGTGTCATCTCGGCATCTTCAGGTCTGGCGATGCCCGAGTTCCTCGTCACGCTCGAACCGGCGGCGTCGTCGCCACCGACCTGGGTGAGCGGGTGCGTTGTTGCCAGGCCGGATAAGGGTTTGAGCCCAGTCTTCAGGCTCAGGTGACGGAGGCTCGCGCTGCGGCGACTTGGGCATCCATGGTGGCGAGGGTTTCACCGCGGAACGCGTCGATCGTGCCCGCGTAGGCGATGGGGTCGAGGGTGGCGCCCATCTCAGCGGCGAGTTCTACCGCTCGTTCGAGTAGTGCGTCTTGGGCTACGACCTCGTCGAGGAAGCCGACGTCGACTGCTTCTGCGGGGGTCGTGATCCGGGCGTTGACGATGGATCGCTGCAGGTGTCGCTTGCTTAGGCGAACATCGGCGATGGTCATTGCCCAGTCGGGGAGCACCATCTTGATGGCGACCTCGTTGAGCCCGATCTTGGCGGGAATGTCTGCGCCGACGCGGACGTCGCAGCCCAAAAGCATGAGCGCACCGGCGGCGAGCGCATGTCCGGTACAGGCCGCCACGATCGGAACTGATGCTCCGTAGAGCCGGCGCACGAGAGCTCCGCCATCCGCAACAAGGTTGACGATCGCAGTGAAGTCGTCGGCGAACATGACACCGAGGTCGAAACCACCGGAGAACCTGCCAGGTCGGCCATGGAGAACGATGCCGCGAATTTCGTCATCCTCTTCGGCCTCGGTGATGGCGTCGTTTATCGCCGCGATGAGCTGGAACGACAAGGCATTCGCTTTCCCATCGTCGAGATGGATGACCATGATGTGGTCGCGTTGTTCGATCATGAGTCCGGCTGATTCGGTCATGGCTGCGACGGTAACGGACCGGCTGATACGAGCAAAAATCCGTTCAGGATAATTTGGCCGACCCAGTATTACCGAACTAGCCTGCCCGCCCATGACCCGGTCCTTGCTGGCACCACCATTACCGTCGTCGCTCGACACGCACTCCGAACAGTTCGCGCAGAACTGCGCAGACATGCTCGAGCAGCTTCACGTCCACGACGAACTCCTTGACAAAGCGGCGGAAGGTGGCGGTGAGAAGCCGATGGCCCGCCATCGCAGCCGCGGCAAGCTGCCGATCCGCGAGCGGATCGCGAACGTGATCGATCCCGATACCCCATTTCTTGAGATCACACCGTTAGCTGGCTTCGGATCGCAGTACACCCTTGGTGGCGGCATGGTGGCCGGAATTGGCATCATCGCCGGCACCGAATGCGTGATCATGGGCAACGATCCGACTGTGGCGGCGGGGGCACTCACCCCGTACGCGTCGAAGAAATGGATGCGAGCGCTCGAGATCGCCCGCGACAACCGGATGCCCTACGTCAGCTTCGTCGAGTCGGCGGGTGGCGACCTGCGGCCTGGTAGCGGCGCGAAGAAGAGCGGCGGCGAAGACGATGATCATGGCGCAGTTGGCAGCGCTGTCGTACCCGCCCACTTTGCGGAAACGGGCCGGTTCTTTTACGAGATGACCGAGTTGTCGAAGCTGCGGATCCCCACGGTATGCGTGGTGTTCGGGTCCTCAACGGCCGGTGGCGCATACCAGCCGGGCATGAGTGACTACAACATCTTTATCAAAGAGCAGTCGTTCGCCTTCCTGGCCGGCCCGCCGCTCGTAAAGATGGCGACCGGCGAGATTGCCGACTCCGAGACGATTGGCGGCGCCCAAAAGCATGCCGAGGTTACCGGCTTGGCCGAGTACCTGGCTGAGGATGAGATGGACGCTCTGCGACTGTGTCGCGAGGTTGTGTCTCATCTGAACTGGCGTAAACCCGACCCTGCT
>JABIQM010000175.1 GCA_018699415.1 Acidimicrobiaceae bacterium | reverse complement strand
GGCTTCCGCCTGGGCACGGGCTTTGTCCTCTGTCACAAGGTTGAAGGCGTGGATCTCGTCGTCGCGTTCCGCCACTCGGTCAAGATGCTCGTCGAGAACGGAAGCGGCCGAACGGGCACCAGAAGCGACGTCGGCGGCAATCGAACGGGCGCTCACAGCTCGTCTCCCAGGATCGGCGGGACACGGAACTGCCCGTTCTGCTCGGCGGGGGCAGCGGCCAGCACCTCGTCACGATCAAGTGACGGGCGCCGCTCATCGGCGCGCAGCACATTCACCATCGGCAAGGGGTGAGATGTTGGTTCAATGTCGCCGACATCGAGTGCTTCGATGTCGGCGGCGTGATCGAGGATGTCGCTCATCTGGTGGGCGAACTCGTCGATCTCCGCGTCGCTCAGGTCGAGCCGAGCTAGTCGAGCAACGTGGATAACCTCGTCACGGGTGATGCGTTCGGACATGGCGTCAAAGGATACGAGGGCAGCCGGTCTACGCTGCGCCCGTGACCGCCCATCCTTTTCTCAGTCCCGAATGGATCATCGCAATGCGTGAGATCCGCGCCGACTACGCCAATGACGAAGGCGCGCCTGACATCCAACTTGCGGCCAACGTCACCGTCACCAACCCACCCTTCGGCGAGGGCTCGATCCTCGGCCATATCGACTCAAGCGGACCAACATTGATGATCGAGGAAGGTCATCTCGATCAACCTGAATTCTCGCTGGAAGTCAGGTACGAGCTGGCCCACCAGTTCTTCGTCCAACGAGATCCGACCGCTGTCATGCCCGCGATCTTTGCTGGCCAGATCAAGCTCACCGGCGACTCGTCCAAAGTGCTCATGCTCGCCGCCCAAATGGCACCGCCACCAGAGGATGACCCCCGACGCGGTCAGCTGCGTGAGATCGTGGCCCGTATCGACGCGATCACCGCCTGATTGACGTGTGAGCCGGCGAAGACGCACTGGGGTCTGTTTCCTGCGCGTCTTAGTTGCTGGTCAACTGGGTAGCGATGACCACACTGGTCCCGGGCAGATGGAGTTCCCCGGCGGGAGGATCGGTGGCAAGCACTGCCAGCGACGGATCCCCTTGCACGCCTGATACTGCGAAGCCAGCCTCCCGCAGGAGCCCCGTAGCCTCATCAACGTCTAGGCCGATGACGGCCGGGATTGCTCGAGGTGCAGGTCCGTCCGAAACCACGATCGTGACACTGGTGCCAGCATCAACGAGCGCACCAACGCTCGGCTCGAACCGGATCACGAGACCCTCCGGCACGTTGTCAGAAAACTCGTGCGCACGGTTCGGCATCAGTCGGGCATCTGTGAGCACGCTCTCCGCGGCATCGGGATCGAGGGATTCGGGGAGGGTGGGCACCGCACGCGTCGCCGGGCCCGTGGACACTCGAAGATCAACGCCTGAACCTGGTTCTAGCTCAATGACACCGGTTGGGACCATGGCTTTGATGACGTAGCCCGCAAGGATTTCCTCATGGGCTTCCTCGTAAATGGTTCCGACCGTTAACCCCTGCATCTCGAGTCGATCGATTGCCTCTACTGCGGTAAGGCCATCGACGTCGGGGATGCCGATCAGCGGCTCGCCCAAAGAGACATAGACGACGATCAGGTCACCCTCGGCAACTTCGGTACCCGCAACAGGATCAGTCGCAAGAACCTCGCCGGCACTCGTGCCCGACTCACGTCGATCGCTGAAGTTGGTCACGAGGCCGATCTCGCCCAGGGCTTCCGTGGCTTGGACTCTCGTCTGGCCCGCAACATCGGGGACCTCGTACACGACTGGCTGGTTGGAGTCCCACGTCAAGTAGCCGCCAACAATGATGGCGATCAGACCAATCAAGCCGACGATCGCCCAGGGCCAGCGAACGTCTGGCTCCTCAGAGCCACTGTCGCTGCCTATGGATCCAACTGGCGACACCTCGTGCACGGTGCCGTGCTGCGTGGAGTCGATCCCCGTTGCGATGCCTGGTGCGGGCCCGATGAGCGGGAGTGGCGTCGGGCGAGCGAGGTCCGTGGCTGAGGCCATGAGTTCCGCCGCTAGTTCCCCAGCAGAAGGACGCTGCGCTGGATCGAGGGCTCCGCAACGACGCAGGACGCCCTGCATAGGGCCGAGTGCCGGATCAGCTTCGAACGGTGTGTCTGCACGGGCCATGAGCGTGGCAATCGCAGTGTCACTCATAAATGGAACTTCGCCGGTGACAGCTTCATTGATCACCAGCGCAAGGGCGTAGATGTCGGCCGCCGGACCCACCCGTTCACCGCGGGCCTGTTCGGGCGCCGAATACCGAACTGTGCCGACCATAGAGCCGTCCTGGTCGGTCAGACCGGCCTCAGCGATCGCCCGGGCGAGACCGAAGTCAGCAATGCGAAGACGCCCAGATTCGTCATAGAGAAGATTGGCAGGCTTGATATCACGATGAATCAGGTCATGCCCATGGGCGTAGTCAAGCCCGCGGGCTGCTTCGAGCCCCGTCAGCAACGCTTGCGATAGGGTCAGTCGCTCTCCGGCCTCAAGCATCCCTCGCAGGCTGCCACCACCAAGATACTCAGTGACCAGGAACGGCACAGCGTCATGGCCCCAGTCGTACACCCCGAGCACATGCGGATTGTTGAGCGACGCCGCAGTCTGTGCTTCAGCGCGGAAACGCCGCAGAAACGCATCATCCTCGGAGAGGCCCTCGTGCAATACTTTCACGGCAACTCGGCGGCGAAGCGTGACATCGTCGGCGAGATAGACACGTGCAGACGCACCGCTGCCGACCGGGGCCACCAATCGATAACGACCTCCGAGAACACGACCGATGTCGCCGTTGAGGGGTGCCTGTGTCATTGGCGCCACCGTACTGTTGCCATGACTGGAGAGGGTGGCTCCCAACTTCACATTCCACGCTGGCCATGGCTGCACTGTCCGACCGACGATACGACCAACTTCTCTGGCAGGATCACTGTGTGCCACGCCGTCAATACGTGATCTTCGCCGCCTTCATCATCATCGGACTCGGCTTCTTCGTCGTCGCCGGAATCATCGGTGGAAACGGAACAACCGATGACATCTCGGTGAGCGGCAACCCAGCGATCGACGGCCTGATACCGGGACGAGGTGACGAGGTCCTCCAACAGCAGACCGTCGGAGTCGATCTCGCCGCCGAATACCGTCTTCTCATCTTGACTATCTCACCCGGTGCCCGCTGCTCGTCGCCAGTCGATGTCACGGCATTCACCCGCCATGTCGAGGGTCTTCAGCAGTATCTGTTCACACCAGCGCTCGGCACCCCCATCGAAGCACTGTCAGGTGGATTCAACTGCGCGCGCGCCGTCTTTGAGGAAATCGCCCGACCCGGCGAGTTCCAAGAAATCGACTGGGCATTCTCGGTCAACTGACCGGTATCAATCCGCTAACCGGCGTCGGGCACTTCGCCAGTCTCCAACAGTTCAAGGAACCCAGCCTCGCCGAGGACGGGGACGCCAGCCTCCTCAGCCTTCGTCACTTTGGATGCACCCGGATCAGCACCGATCACCAAGGCGAGCGTCTTATTCGAAACGCTGCCCGGCGACTTCCCACCTCGAGCATGGATCGCTTCCTTGGCGCCGTCGCGAGTGAATCCGTCAAGGGTTCCTGAGACGACAACCGTCTTGCCCTCAAGTGTCTGGGGCGCAGACCGATCAACGACAGCGGCCTCCATGGTGAGTCCTGCCGTAGCGAGCCGACCGATCAAATCCTGCGCCTCGGGGCGGGCGAACCACGCATGCACGGCTTCAGCGATCACCGTTCCGAAACCATCGACGGCAGCGATCTCCTCGAGCGAAGCAGCCGTGATCCGTTCCATCGAACCGAAGGCCGCAGCAAGCGTCTGCCCATTGACCTGACCGATCTCTGGAATCCGAAGACCAAACAAGAGATTGCCGAGAGGGCGAGCTTTCGAGATCTCGATGGCAGATCGCAAATTGTCGACGGATTTTTCCTTGAATCCTTCAAGCTCGAGAACCTTGTCGAAATCCATCGTGTAGAGGTCCCCGACATCCTCAACGAGTTCAAGGGTGACGAAGCGATCGATGTTCTTCTCCCCAAGAAACTCGATATCCATGGCCGCTCGCCCCGCGAAATGTTCGATACGACCGCGGATCTGACGATCGCAGCGAAAGTTCACACAATGGGTCGCCGCCACTCCCTCGTCTCGCACGAGGGGCTCCCCACAGATCGGACACTCGGTTGGGAACTTCCATGGCACTGAGTCCGCTGGGCGGTCCATCAGTACCGGCCCGACCACTTCCGGGATCACGTCACCGGCACGGCGCACGATCACGGTGTCGCCTGGCCGAACGTCCTTGGCCGCCACCTGGTCCTGATTGTGCAAGGTGGCAGTACCGACGGTGACACCGCCGACGAATATCGGATCAAGCCGCGCGAACGGCGTCGCCTGACCTGATGGGCCGATCGAAACCTCAATATCGAGCAATGTGGTGGTTCGCTCTTCCGGTGGAAGCTTGTAGGCGATGGCCCACCGAGGCGCTTTCGCGTCAGCACCCAACTCGCGCTGCAGGCGAAGGTCGTTCACCTTCGTGACCACACCGTCGAACTCGTAGTCGAGTTCGTGACGCGTATTTTGAAACTCGGCGATTCGTTCTTCGACGTGTCCGATGGACGAGAGCGCCTTGGTGTGTTCGTTGACCGGTAATCCGAGCGAACCCAGCCACTCAAGGGTCTCAGTATGGGAGACAAGCTCCGGACCACCCTCGACCACACCAAGTTGGTAGCAGAAAAACGAAAGCGCTCGATCGGCAGTCACTGCAGCATCAACTTGGCGAAGCGAACCGGCCGCGGTGTTGCGCGGGTTGACGTAAAGCTTGGGCTCTTTGCCGGTGGCCTTCGCAGCCTCGACTTGACGTTCGTTCAACGCGGCGAAGCTCGACAACCGCATGTACACCTCGCCGCGGACCTCTAGGACGGGAGGGAACTCGCCCGAGAGCTCAGCCGGTATATCAGCGATCGTGCGCACGTTGTGCGTGACGTCCTCCCCCACCTTGCCGTCGCCCCGAGTAGCGCCCTGCACGAGGATGCCGTTGAGGTAACGAAGCGAGATCGCGAGACCATCGAACTTCAGTTCGACGGCATAGGTCGGAACCGGTTGGCCTTCAAGCCGCCGTTCGACCCGCTCATTCCATCCTCGCAACTCATCGATATCGAAGGCGTTGTGCAGTGACATCATCGGCACGGTGTGGGTCACGGCGGCGAACGCAGTGCTGATCGCACCACCAACCCGACGCGTCGGCGAGTCGGCGGTGGCCAGGTCGGGATTTGCGTCCTCGAGATCGGACAGCTCACGCAGAAGTCGGTCATAGTCGGCGTCGGGAATCTCGGGCGCATCGAGCTCGTAGTACGCGCGTGCGTGATGATTCAGTTGATCGCGAAGCTCATTGATTCGCGTTGCTGGGTCTTGTTGGTCGTCGGCCATCCAAGGCGAGGATAGTTTGACGGCCGTGATCGATGCTCTCCGCGACCGTAAGCGCCTCTTCGCGCTCGCCCCACTCATGGTGTGGGCGTCAATGCCGTTCACACTCGGCGCCCTGATCGGCGACGCCGTAAACGCCGCCGACGATCCATTTCGGACGGCCGCTTCGATCGGCGCATGGGCCTGGTGGTTCGGTTCCCTCATCGCTTTGGCCGTCACCCGTCCGTTTACCCTGACCATCGTTCGGCTCGCCGTGCCCGCAGCGCTGCTCGCTGCAGTGTGGGCCGCGTTGGAGAGCAGCGATGGCACGCTCACGGTTGTCGGTGTCGTTACCGCCGGGGTCGCTGTTATTTCCGTGTTCATGCCGGGCATCGGCGACCGATTTGTCGACGGCGTTAGTTACGGCAACGAACGCCGCTTTCTCCTGCGACCACCTGGACCTGTCTTACTCGTGGCCGGTCCATTGACCGGTCTCGCCACCGTCGTTGGCATCGCCGCCGGTCCGTTGCTACTGGCGGACGAACGTTGGGTCGTAGGCCTAATCGCTACCCCTGTGGGATTCGGGTGTGCCTACTTCGGCTTCCGTACCCTTAATCAACTCACCCGCCGATTCCTCGTCTTCGTACCGAACGGCTTCGTGATCCACGACACCACCGTGATGCCCGAGCCGGTGCTCTTCACGACCCGTGAACTGGCAGGTCTCGGTCCTGCTGTCGCCGACACGCGGGCGAAAGATCTCACCGCTCAGGCCCTCGGACTTGCTCTCGAACTCAAGCTGGCGGAGCCGACTGAACTCACGTTCGTGACGGGCCGAGCATCGAGCGAGGATCAAACGGTGCGTTCGTTGCTCATCTCCGCGTCACGCCCGGCGGCGGTGATGACGGTGGCATTGGAGCGCGGGATCCCGATCGCCTGATCAGGCGCGTTGACGTCCGGCGATACCGCCGCCCACCACAAGATTGTCGCGATAGGCAACGATGCTCTGCCCGGCAGCGACTCGCCGATGCGAGTCAGCCCACACCACTCCGGCATCAACTATCGCACCTGGCTCCGGTCGCCCGTGGGCTGAACACTGAAGCTCAAGCGGTCCGTCAGCTACGGCTCCAACCCAGTTCCATGATTCGAGCGGTGTGGTGTGGGTAGACAGATCGGCCTGCTCCCCCACCACAACCGTGGCGGACTCAGCATCGACGTCGATCACATATTTTGGTGCGGTTCCACCCGCCAACCCCAATCCCTTGCGTTGGCCAATGGTGACCATCTCGATCGATGGCACAGCACCGACCCGGTCGCCGGACCGGTCGATAACCGTGCCCGACCGCAGCGGAATCCGCTCGCCGAGGAAGGTCTCTCGACCGTGCTCATTCGTAATAAAGCAGACGTCCTGGCTCTCCGGCTTGTGGGCCGTGCGCAAGTCAAGATCGGCGGCGATTGACCGAACATCAGCCTTGGTCATATGGCCGAGTGGCAACAACAACCGACGCAACACATCCCCATCAAGCACATGAAGAACGTACGACTGATCTTTGGCATCATCGGCACCTCGACCGAGCCGAGGCCCGTCCGCTGTGTCAACGACCTGCGCATGATGCCCTGTCGCCAGAAGCTCGAATCCGAGGGCATCGGCGCGGCGAAGGAGACGGTCGAATTTCAGATGCCGATTGCATTCGATGCATGGATTAGGCGTGCGTCCCGCCGCGTGATCGGCCACATAGGGACCAACCACGTCACGTTCGAAGTCCTCACCAAAGTTAAAGACGTGGTGCTCGATGCCGAGATGGTCGGCGACTCTACGAGCGTCATCGACGTCGCTCACTGCGCAACATCCGGTATCGGAGGGACCGCCCCAGAGCTTCATGGTGACACCGACAACATCATGTCCGGCATCAAGGAGCAGTGCAGCAGCAACGGACGAGTCGACGCCTCCGGACATGGCAACCATCACGGGTGAGCTCATCAGCCGCCTCCGTGATCGCTCAGGCGCTCGACTGCGGGCGCAATGATGGCCAGCGCCGAATCGATGTCGGCCTGAGTTGTCGTGTGTCCAAGCGAAAGCCGCAGAGAGCCCTGGGCGATCTCGCGCGGGACCCCCATCGCCGCCAGAACGTGCGACGGATCCTGAGCACCGCTTGAGCAAGATGATGCGGCTGAGGCTCGCAACCCTTCTTGGTCGAGCAAGAAGAGAAGCGCTTCGGCTTCAACTGCGGGAAAGCAGACGTGGGCAATGCCCGCAGCCACAGGCGCACCCCCACCAAGCACAGTGGTGGTGACGTGGTCGCCGAGCGCCGAGCGCAGGCCAGCGACGAGTTCGTCGCGCAAGCCGCCCAGGCGGACAATCTCCTCGGCTCGACGTTCGATGGTTACACCAATCGCAGCCGCAAGGGCGCAAGCACCCGCCACATCAGGAGTGCCAGCGCGACGGCCGCGTTCTTGACCACCGCCAAGAAGAAGCGGATCAAGAGTGATCCCCGACCGAACGAACAACGCGCCCGTGCCGACTGGTCCACCCAGCTTGTGACCAGTGATCGAGATCAGGTCGAAATCGGCGGCCGCTTCGGCGACATCGATCCAACCACCTGCCTGTACGGCATCGGTGTGAAGGAGTGCCTGGGGCCTGACTCGCCGCACAGCGTCGGCCAGGGCCGGAAGATCGTTGATCGCTCCGGTCTCGTTATTGACGGCAATCATCGACACAATCGAGACGTCGTCGAGACCGGCCAAGACCTCAGCGAGATCATCAGGGTCGAGCCGACCGTCGCTGGCGAGGGCCACCGCGACGCCACCGGCGTGCTCCACGGGTTCAAGCACTGCGTGGTGTTCGCCAGCCGAGCAAACAGGAAGCCCGCCTCGGGAACGAAGCACGCCTCGGATCGCCAGATTGTCAGCCTCACTACCACCGCTGGTGAATACGACCTCCGCCGGGGGACGACCGTACGCCTCTGCGATCACGTCGCGAGCGTCATCGAGTGCTCGTCGGGCATCGCGTGCGGCTCGGTGAGAGCCGGTCGGGTTGGCGTGGTGCTTTTCCGATGCTGCGATCCAGGCGGCACGCGCCTCCGGACGAACCGGGGTGCTTGCTGCATGATCGAGATAGATCTCGCGTTCAGACACATAATCAGGCTAGGAGGCGCGACGCCTCTGACCATCCACCGGCAGACTGGGACGGTGAAGGGCTACACGGCATCCAGCTACGGCGATGGTTTCGCTGATGTCTACGACGACTGGTACACCGACGTCAGCGATATCGATGCCACGGTGAACGCTGTGACAGCCCTGGCCGATGGCGGCGCCGTTCTTGAACTCGGCATTGGGACCGGTCGGCTCGCGCTCCCGCTCGCTGAACGTGGAGTCGCTGTCACCGGCGTCGACGCTTCGCCGGCGATGCTCGATGCCCTCCGCTCCAAGCCTGGCGCCAACCTCCTTGAGCTTGTGGAGGCTGATATGGCCGACCCCGGCCTCGCGGGTCGGTCTTACGCGGTCGCCTTTGCTGCGTTCAACACATTCTTCAACCTCACCGATACTGCCGCCCAAGCATCGTGCTTCGCAGCCATGAGCGCGTGCCTTCAGCCGAGTGGGCACTTCGCAATCGAGGGCTTCGTCCCTCCCGTCGACGGCATGTCTGATGGCGGCATGTCAGTGCGAGACATCACAGTCGACCGGGCCGTGCTGACGATCTCTCAGCACGACAGCGCTACGCAGACCATCAGCGGGCAACACGTTGACATCTCAGAGGCAGGCATCCAGATGCGACCGTGGATGATGCACTACCGCACCCCCGATCAACTCGACATCACGGCGAGCAGCGCTGGATTCGTGCTGGAGTCCCGGTCGGCCGATTGGCGGGGCACGTCGTTCGACTCCCAAAGCGAGACGCACGTCAGCGTCTATCGCCTCGTCGACAGCACGTGACTGACATCTGGGGAACCGTTCAGAAAATCGGGTCGACCCATGTACTTGCTGCCCATACTGCTCCAGCGAGAAACACGGCTCCGATCAAGGCCTGAGTGGCCAGGATTTGCCAGTCAGGCTTCTTGGCCCGGATCAGCGGGATAGTGACCGCCCCGGTGAGTGCCCCCGCCACAAGACCGCCGAGGTGACCACCAACCGAGATGAACGGGATTGCGAACGTCAGGAAAAGGTTGATCCCGAGAATCGGCCCTATTCCACCAGCCCAGATGCTCTGACCGGATGCTCGCTGAGCCATCGCCATTGCCCCAAACATTCCGAAGATTGCGCCGGACGCCCCGACGGTGAACGCCCGCGGCTCGACAAGCAGGGCACCAAAGGACCCGCCGAGCAGAGAGACCGTGTAGAGCCCGATGAATCGAGAGCGGCCAAGCACTCGCTCAAGGATCGGGCCGATCACCCACAGCGCCCACATGTTGAAGGCGAGGTGCATCAAGCCATCATGCAAGAACGCCGACGTGATCAGCCGATAGATCTCGCCATCATCAACGAAGTCCCCGCGAAGTGCGAGCTCTACAACTGGCTTCGGACCAAGGTCCATCGGTCGGCCGCCCCATGCCCCAGCGGCGACAAACGCCGTCAAGTTCAGGCCAATCAGGACTTTGGCAACGATCGGATCAAAAGCCAGCGAACCGCTGATAACGCGTTGCTTACCCGACCGCGAACACTCAGGGCAGTGAAATCCGACCGATGCCTGGGACATACAGTCCGGGCAAATCGGTTTGTCGCATCGCTGGCAAATCACACCTGCCGAACGATCATCGTGCCGATAACAACTGGTGAAATCCGAATCACTCACGCCGTCGACCGTAGCGCCGCCCGCACCACCAGTGACGGTAGCCCCGGTGCTCGGGAGTGGGAATATCTTGTTCACCAGTTCTCCCGGTCAGTATCTCGTGGAGTCGGCTGGCGCGGCCTGAATGAACGATTCGGTGGCCACCGACAAGCAAGCTCGCAACGAGTTACAGCTGGACGGGACTTTCGGACATGCCGAGGGCATTGATTTCGACGACTTCGGTGACGCCATCGACACGGTCTTTCATGATCCGCTCAATGCCCGCCTTCAACGTCTGAGTGCTCGCTGGGCAGGTCACGCATGCGCCGTGGAGTTCCACCGTGATCACGCCCGTCGACTCGTCGACGCCGATCAGTGAGATGTCGCCTTCATCGGCCTGAATAGCAGGTCGGATAGCGGTGATGACCTTTTCGACCTGCTCGCGCACGTGTGCGG
>JABIQM010000323.1 GCA_018699415.1 Acidimicrobiaceae bacterium | reverse complement strand
GCCAAACTCGACCTCCGCCCCTACGGCACCAACGTCGAAGTACTCCTCGCCGCAGAGCGCGGCGACGTAACGTACGGGTTCGCCGCCATCGAGAACATGATCGAAGGATCGGTCAACGCCACCCTCGACACCCTTGCGTTCGAGTCCGACGACCTCTTGATCAAGCGCGAAGTCGTGATGAACGTCAACCTCAACCTGCTCGTCCACGCAGGCGTCTCGCTCAGCGAGATCACCGAGGTTCGCTCTCACCCTGTCGCTCTCGCCCAGTGTCGTCGGTATCTTGCCCAGCAACTTGCCGGGGTTGTCATTACCACCACCGGTTCCACCGCTGACGCCGCCCGCGAAGTTGCCGAGACCGATGTGCGCACCACCGCAGTGATCGCCCCGCGACGTTCCGCTGAGGTTTGGGGGCTCAAGATTCTCGCCGAAGACATTGAGGATCATCCCGAAAATCAGACCCGCTTCGTGCTCGTCGGGCGCGACGGAGTCGACCCTCCGTCTGGGCACGACAAGACATCTGTCCTGATCTACCAACGCGAAGACGCACCAGGCTCACTCGTCGGCATCCTTCATGAGTTCGCTGCCCGCTCAATCAACCTCACACGACTCGAGAGCCGTCCGACTCGCAAAGGCCTCGGTGACTACTGCTTCCTCATCGACTGCGAAGGCCACATCTCCGACGAGGTACTCGGCGATGCACTTCGCAACATTCACATGAAGCAGGGCAACGTGAAGTTCCTCGGCTCCTACCCGTCGACGTATGGCACCGAGCAAGAGAAGAACACCAACCGTGAGGCGGTCAGCAACGCCGACAGTTGGCTCTCCGGCATTCGGGCACAGATCCGCTGACTCACGGGCGGCCGTTCACAAACCGGTTGCCTTCGAGCGTAGGCACCAGGTCACTCACGTGCACTTGCGCAGCCAGGTCAACGTCGCTTTGGAAGCCTTTGAGGATGAGATCTCGGCCTGAAGCGCACGCTCGAAGTCGATCCGCGATGTGTGGTTCAGCCTCGCGCCATGACGCGACTGCTGCCTGTGCCTCAGGGCTCAGGTCATCGGTGTCGAACATAGAGAGCACTGCACCAGCGCCATAGAGGTCTTCGACAGCGACGCGCATGGGTCCGGTCGTTCTCTTCCACCTCTCCCCCGACGCAATCACTCCGACGGTGACCTTCTCGTCGGCATAGACACTTCCCACCGCAGCACCGTTGCGAAGGCATGCAGCCACCACGACATCAGCGCCAGCCTCGGCAGCACCAAAGGAAAGGGCAGAGCCGTTGGGTGACGGGAGAACGAGCCGCGTACCCGCAGGGACTTTGGCGAGAGAGCTAGGGGCCAGCGACCAGCCGCGGGACTCGCTCTCACCACTGGCGACCTCTGCATCCACCGATTCAGCGAACGTGAACTCCGACCCGTCGTGCCACTTGTACGGGAACACCACCGCACCGCGACCAAGTGCGATATCGACCGAGGTCGTAAACGATAAGACATCGACGATGATGCACACATCGACGGTCGGGGCAAGCGTGCGAAGGCCCATGGGACCCCACTCAAAGCGAACCCGAAACGTTGTCTGATCGTTCGGATTCGCTGCTGTCACGACCAGCCGCCGTAGGCGCGGCGCTTGCTCCACCAGCGGCCGGCGTAGCGCCAGCGCTGCGAACCCTCGGGAGCGATACTCGCAGAGGGCTCTGGCCACAACGCCTTGTATGCCGCCATGATTGCCGCGAGCTCCTCAACAGTGGGAGCGGGTGAGACCTGAATCCCGTCCGAATCCACAGTGCAGCTCACAGTGGCACGTTCCCGTGCTTGCGCTGCGGGATCTCCTCACGCTTCGACTCAAGTAAACGCAGACCGGCCACGATCTTTCGCCGTGTCTCCGATGGCTCGATCACATCATCGATATAGCCACGCTCAGCCGCGATGTACGGATTGGCGAGCCGGTCGGTGTAGTCATCAACGAGCTCGGCGCGACGGGTAGACGGGTTCGCGGCATCAGCGAGCTCACGACGATGGATGATCTCCACCGCCCCTTGAGAACCCATCACCGCAAGCTCGGCGGTCGGCCAGGCGAAGGAAAGATCACAGCCGACCGACTTCGAATCCATCACCACATAAGCGCCTCCATAGGCCTTGCGAGTGATGACCTGAATGCGCGGCACGGTGGCTTCGCAGTATGCGTAGAGCAGCTTGGCTCCGTGGCGAATAATGCCGCCGTACTCCTGGTCAACACCGGGCAAAAAGCCGGGCACGTCGACGAATGTGAGCAGCGGGATGTTGAAGGCGTCGCACGTGCGCACGAAACGAGCCGCCTTCTCAGACGACTCAATGTTCAGTACACCGGCGAGCATGGCAGGCTGGTTGCCAACAATGCCGACGGCACGTCCATCGACTCGCCCGAAGCCGCACACAATCGAACGACCCCAAGCCGCGTGGTACTCCATGAACTCGCCATCATCGATAACTGACCCGATGACGTCCTTCATGTCGTAGGGGACGCTCGCGTTCTCGGGAAGGATCGTGTCGAGCTCAGGGCACAAACGATCAGGGTCATCGGTGGACGGCAGAATCGGCGTCTGTTCGAGATTGTTCGCTGGAAGGAAGCTCAGAAGGAATTTCACCTCATCGAGCACCTCCTCCTCAGAGTTCGCGACAAACGTGGCCACCCCCGACTTGGTCGAGTGTGAGCCGGCACCGCCTAACTCTTCAAGGGTGACTTCTTCGCCGGTCACGGTCTTCACGACATCGGGTCCAGTAATGAACATGTGCGACTTCTCGCGGACCATGAAGATGAAGTCGGTCATGGCCGGGCTGTAGACGGCTCCACCAGCGCACGGGCCGAGGATGACCGAGATCTGTGGAATCACGCCAGACGATTTCACGTTGCGATGGAAGATCCCGCCATAGCCATCAAGGCTCACGACGCCTTCCTGAATGCGAGCGCCGGCTCCGTCGTTGAGGCCAATCATCGGAGCGCCGGTGGCAAGCGCCAAGTCCATGACCTTGTGCAGCTTCTCGGCGAAGACTTCGCCGAGCGCTCCACCCATCACGGTGAAATCCTGGCTGAAGACAAAGATCTTGTGTCCATCGACCGTGCCCCAACCGGTAATCACCCCATCGGTGTACGGACGATCATCAAGCTCCGCCTCGTGGGCGCGGTGACGGGCAAGCATGTCGAGCTCGTGAAATGACCCCTCATCAAGGAGATACTCAATGCGCTCGCGAGCCAGCATCTTTCCCTTGTCGCGCTGCCGCTGTACCGACCGCTCAGAACCGGCGGAACGCGCCGCTTCCTTACGCTCACGCAGATCGTCGAGTTTCGCTTGCATCGATTGATCAACCACGGCGGGCAATCTACCTTGTTCGCGACCTCGCTCAGGAAGTTGCGCCTATTGGGGCGGTCCGTGCATCACAACATTGAATAATTCATCAAGGTCAGCAACCGCCGGGAATGCTTGCAGCAGCCAGGTGGCATGGTCCACGTATGGAGGCGGAGGATCGCCGGGATTTGTCTTGAGACAGATGTCAAAACCATCGAGTGACCCACGGACGGAGACGACCTCCTCAAGGGCCGCGTCAAACTGCGCAGGAGTCATGCTGATCGGGAACATGCCCTCGTACAGAGATGCCCTACGGACGGGCTTCTTCGCTCCTGCGCGTGCCGCGAACCACAGCGGAGGCCGGGGCTGCTGGAATGGGCGAGGTTCAAGCGACACACCGTCGATCGTGTAGTTGCCGTCGACCTCGACCACCGTCTCGCCGTCGAGCAAGGCGGCGAGCAAACGGGCCCCATCGTCGAGCATTTCGCCGCGCACGCGGTCTCGCGTCTCCTCAGCAAACCGGCTCAGCTCTCCGCCTGAGTCAACGCCGAGCCCGAGGCCGACCGTGAGCCGACCTTGGCTCAACAAGTCGAGCGTCGTGATCTCTCGTGCAAGCTTGATCGGTCGCCGTCGAGCGATTGGCGTGACCATCGGGCCGATCCGAATGTGCTCGGTACAGGTCGCCACTGCCGCCATCGTGACCCACGGATCAAGGATCTCATTACTCTCAGGCCGAAGGACGTGATCCCAAAAAAACAGCCCATCCCAGCCAGTCTCTTCGACCGCTGTGGCGAGCTGCATCAACCTATGTGGATCGGCCAGCGGGCCGAACGGCGCAATGAAGATGCCGTGCTGCATGACCTGATCGTAGATTCAACTGGTGACCTCACTCCAGCGTGTCTGTGTTTTCTGTGCATCGTCGCCCGGCTCTGACCCGGCGATTACCGATGCGACCATCGCCCTTGGCACTCTTCTTGCCGAGCGAAACATCGAGCTCATCTACGGTGGCGGGGCGGTGGGACTCATGGGATTGATCGCCGACACCGTCATGACAAACGGCGGGCGTGTCACCGGCGTCATCCCCGCCGGATTGTTTCCCGCCGAGGTCGGCCACCGCAATCTCACCACACTTGAGGAGGTCGGTTCAATGCACGAGCGCAAGGCGCGGATGTACGAGCTGTCCGACGCGTTCATCGCACTCCCTGGTGGCTTTGGCACACTCGAAGAGCTGGCGGAAACACTGACGTGGAACCAGATCGGCTTGCTCGCCAAGCCGGTCGGAGTCCTGGACGTGGGTGGCTTCTGGCAGCCGCTGCTCGCACTCTTTGACCGGATGGTCCACGACTCGATCCTCAAGCCAAAGAACCGCCAGATCCTTCTCGACGATCCTGATCCGGCCTCGCTTCTTGACCGTCTCGGCGATCAAGATTTGGCCTACGAGCCCAAGTGGATTGGTAGCCCCGACGAAACCTGACCACAAACTTGACGCCACTGCGAGTACGGCATCGAGAAACGCGGGAAGATGGGCTTATGGCCACCACCGACACCTATGTGCAGGGGAACTACGCGCCCGTACGCGAGGAAATTACTGCTGCGGATCTGAGCGTTACCGGCACAATCCCCGCTGAACTCGACGGTCGGCTACTGCGGATCGGTCCGAATCCGGTGCAAGACGCTGCCGCCGATGATCACTGGTTCACCGGTACGGGCATGGCTCACGGCCTACGCCTTCGTGACGGCAAGGCCGACTGGTACCGCAATCGCTATGTGGTGTCGGACCGCGTCAGCGAGGCCCTCGGTCGACCGATCACGCCTGGCCCCCGCTTCCACGACAGTGAAGGCACGGCCAACACCAACATCATCGAACATGCAGGGATGACCTTGGCGATTGTCGAAGCCGGCGGTCCACCCGTGCTCTTGACCGACGACCTCGAGACGATGGAGCGCATCGACTTTGGTGGCACCCTCGATGGGTCGTTTTCTGCCCATCCCAAGCGCGACCCTCTGACCGGTGAACTCCATGTCGCCACCTACCACTGGACCTGGGACTTCATCCGCTATCTCGTGGTCGACACTGCGGGATCGGTTCGCCATCACGTCGACGTCCCCGTCGGGCATAGCCCAATGGTCCACGACATCGCCATGACGGAATCGTCAATCCTTTTGCTCGACTTTCCGTGCCATTTCGACCTTGATGTCGCCATGACCGGCGCACAACTTCCCTACGTGTGGAAGGACGACCAACCGGCCCGTGTTGGAGTGCTTTCCCGCGACGGAAGCGCCGACGACGTGCGTTGGTGCGAGGTTGATCCTTGCTACGTGTTCCACTCGATGAACGCGTTTGACCTCGGCGATGGGCGGATCCAGTTCGATGTTGCCCGACACAACTCCGTCTTCGATCAGGTCCGCAACGGTCCGAATGAGGGCGACCCGACGCTTGATCGCTGGATCCTTGATCCTGCAACCGGCAGGACGACGGAAACCCGCCTGGACGATCGCTCCCACGAGTTCCCCCGCCATGACGAACGGCTTGAGGGTCAACAAAGTCGCTGGGGATACACGGTCGGATTCACGGGGGCGGAAGGGCCTGCCTACAAACATGACCTCAGCAATGGTGGGATCGAAGTCCACTCATTCGGCGCGGGCCGGGTAAGCCAGGAAATGGTCTTCGTTCCGAGCGCCGCCGACAGCGCCGAGGACGACGGCTGGTGCATGTCTTACGTCCACGATGCCAATACCGATACTGCGGACGTCGTCATCTTGAACGCCCAAGATTTCGCCGGCGAGCCTGTCGCCACCATTCATCTCCCCCAGCGGGTGCCCTTCGGCTTCCACGGCAACTGGGTGCCCACCACGCCATAGCCGAACCACCAGAGAACTCGGGGCCTGACCTGTTGAAGGCTCTAACATTTAGGCATGTCTGAAGCCGTCAACGCCCCCTCCGCACGCACCACACTCCGTCGTGGAGCCGACCGCGCCGTGTACGAGCGCACCCGTGTACAGGAAATTCTTGACGCCGGTCTGATCGCTCACGTCGGCGTGCAGACCCCCGATGGGCCGCTTG
>JABIQM010000236.1 GCA_018699415.1 Acidimicrobiaceae bacterium | reverse complement strand
AGGCACCGCCGGTGACAATGGAGGAGCTGCCCTCCAGGTTCATACGTGGCATCAGGAATCGATCCTTTCAATGATCGTTGCGTTGGCGAGACCGCCACCTTCACACATTGCCTGGAAGCCGTAGCGGCCACCAGTTCGCTCAAGTTCGTTGACGAGTGTGGTCATCAGCTTGGCACCTGAGCAACCCAGAGGGTGACCCAGGGCAATAGCACCGCCGTTGACGTTGACCTTGTCGAGATCTGCACCAGTCTCTTTCTGCCAGGCCAGGACAACCGAAGCAAAGGCTTCGTTAATCTCGAAAAGGTCGATGTCATCGATCGACATGCCGGTCTTGGCCATGATTTTCTGGGTGACAGGGATCGGGCCTTTCAACATGGTGACGGGATCAGTGCCGGCCAGGGCGAAGCCGTGGAAGCGGGCACGGGGCTTGAGGCCGAGTTCCGCAGCCTTCTCGGCGCTCATGATGAGCACCGCAGCGGCGCCGTCGGAGATCTGAGAGGAATTGCCCGCAGTGATCTTGCCGTCTTCTTTGAATGCGGGCTTGAGCTTGGCGAGCGTCTCTGCCGTTGTACCGGGGCGAATTCCCTCGTCTTGGGAAAACATTTCGATCTCGCCATCAACATCGACGGGAACCGGGATGATCTCGGCCTCGAAACGACCCTCGATCGTGGCCTGCTCGGCGCGCTGCTGACTTTGCGCGCCGAATGCGTCGAGGTCTTCACGGGTGATGCCGTACTCGTCTGCGATCATGTCGGCTCCAATGCCCTGAGGCGGCAGGCCGGTCTCGGTGTAGCGCTCGGTCATCGAGTCGGGGAACGGCATGCCAAGGGCGCCATTCACGACGGACGCGCCCATCGGGGTCGTGCTCATGACCTCGACGCCCATGGCGACAACGACGTCATAGGCGCCAGCCATCACACCCTGTGCCGCGAAGTGAATTGCCTGCTGGCTAGAACCGCACTGGCGATCAACGGTGGTGGCGGGGACTGACTCTGGCCAACCGGCAGCGAGCACGGCGTTACGACCGATGTTCAGCGACTGCTGCCCTACCTGCATCACACAACCGGTGACGACATCGTCAACCAGAGCGGGATCAAGATTATTGCGCTCCGCGAGCGCCTTCAGCACATGGGCACCAAGTTCTGCTGGATGCCAGCTGCTCAGCTTTCCGTTGCGTCTACCGCCTGGTGTGCGGACGGCGTCGACGATGACTGCATCATGCATGGGTTCTCTCTCTTATCTCTGTGGGGAGTTCTTTGGGGAGTTTTTAATGGCCAGATCGATATTGGCATCAAGCCGTTCGAGGAGCTCGGCCAACTGCTGACGATCATTACGGCCGATGCCGCGTCGGAGTTCATCGCGCAGCGCACGGTCGATCTCGTAGAACTGTTCCACGATGTCTCTACCTGCGTCGGTTGCGGCAACGAGCCAGACACGGCGGTCGCCCGGATCCGGGCTGCGTTCGAGTAGGCCTCTGGCCTCAAGGTGGTCGATCATCGTTCCTGTGGCCGCTCGGCCTAAACCGACCATCTCGGCAAGAGCGGTCTGCGTGCTGTCGCCGAAGTCCACCACGAAGGCGAGCAGACTCGCTTGGTTCAGATTTAAGTCAAGCGATTCGACCCGGGTGTTGAATGCCGTGTTCAGCCTTCGAGCAGTGCCGATGATCGCGATCTCGAAGCGGCGCCAGGAAGGCGTCTCAGCCATCGGAGTCGGTGAAGCGGTGGTCATGAAGAATCGTATGATTTCATACAGTCTGTTCTCAGACAATATGTAATCGTATGACATAAGTCACAACTGCTTGAAGACTCCACCTAGGCGTGCCTCCGAGTCCGCGATGCCATCACCGTGAGGTTCTTCAACGTCAAGTGTGGCCCCGATCGCGCGGGCACGAGGCACTCTCCGCCTGAGCCATCTGGAAGACCAGCTATCCAAGGGAGCACGTTTGGCAACAACGCACGTTTGGGGTCTGTCCCCAGGCGTGCGTTGTCAGATGATCAGGTTGACCATCCGGCCGGGGACCACGATGGTTTTGCGGATTTCCTTGCCATCGAGATGAAGGGCCACGTTCACATCGGCGAGCGCTGCCGCGACCACACTGGCCTCGTCGGCATCAGCGGCAACCATAACTCGGCCACGAACCTTCCCATTGACCTGGACCGGCATCTCGATCTGATCGTCGACCAACATCGCCGGATCAGCTTCGGGGAACGTCGCACGAGTGACCGTTCCCTCTCCCCCCAGCATCAACCACAACTCCTCGGCCACATGGGGCACAAGCGGTGACAACATCGTGACCATCGTCTCGGCGACCAGCCGAGGGGTCGGGCCGTCGAGCTTTGTGATCTCGTTGTTCAGTTCGGTGATCTTCGCAATCGCCGTGTTGAACCGCAGATTGTCCATATCGGCTCGCACCCCGTCGATTGTGCGATGCATGGTGCGAGCAAGTTCGTCACTCATGGCATCGTCGCCAACCACAAGTTCGCCGGTGTCCTCGTCAACGATGTTGCGCCAGACGCGCTGCAGAAGGCGCTGTGAACCGATGACCGAACGTGTCTCCCATGGGCGGTCCTGATCGATCGGACCCATCGCCATCTCGTACAACCGGAGCGTGTCGGCGCCGTAGGCCTCGTACATGTCGTCGGGGGTGACTGCGTTCTTCAACGACTTGCCCATCTTGCCGAAGTTTCGCTCGACCGGCTGCCCCTTAAAGGTGAAGCCGGATTGGGCGTCGCCCTGGACCTCTTCGGCCTCGACATAGATGCCGCGGCTGTCCTGGAACGCCGCGGCCTGGATATAACCCTGGTTGATTAATCGCTTGAACGGCTCCGCGGTACTGACAACACCGAGGTCGAACAACACCTTGTGCCAGAACCGGCTGTAGAGCAGATGCAACACCGCGTGCTCGACACCACCGACATAGAGGTCGACACCACCATCGGCCGGGTTGTCACCACCCATCCAGTACTTCTCGGCCGTGAGATCAGCAACGATGTGATCGCTCACGGGATCGATATAGCGCAAGTAGTACCAGCACGACCCGGCCCACTGGGGCATGACGTTGAGGTCACGCCGGTAACTCTTCATTCCATCGCCCAAGTCGAGATCGACCGTGGTCCACTCGGTGGCGCGACCCAACGGCGGTTCGGGCTCGGAGTCTTCGGCGAGTTCGCGAGGCGCCCAGTCGATCAGTTCCGGCAAGTTCACCGGCAGCAGTTCGTCCGGGATGGAGATCGGGTTGCCGTCTTCATCGAAGACGATTGGAATCGGCTCACCCCAGTAGCGCTGACGAGCAAACAACCAGTCGCGCAGCTTGGTGGTAACCGTTCCTTCGCCGGCGCCGGTCTCCTCGAGTTGAGCGATCATCGTCGACTTTGCCTCGGTGATCTGCATACCGTCGACGAAACCCGAATTGATTGCAGGGCCATCGCCAACATACGCGCCCCCCTCGAAGTCCGACGGGGGTTGCACGGTGCGAATGATGTCGAGATCGAACGCTTCGGCGAACTCCCAATCTCGTTCGTCTTGGCCAGGCACTGCCATGATGGCACCGGTGCCATAACCCATCAGTACGTAGTCGGCAATGAATACCGGGATCGATTCGCCATTGACCGGATTGGTCGCAAAGGACCCTATGAAGACACCAGTCTTCGTCTTGTTTTCCTGGCGGTCCATGTCAGTTTTCTGCGCCGTGGCATCACGATAGGCGGCAACAGCGTCGGCGGGCGTCGCCGCGCCACCTGTCCACGCATCCTTTGTCCCTTCAGGCCAGGCGTCGGTAACCAATCCGTCGACCAGGTCATGTTCGGGCGCCAGCACCATATAGGTGGCACCGAACAAGGTGTCGGGACGAGTTGTGAACACTCGAATCAGATGCTCACCGGCCACAAACTCGACCTCGGCACCCTCAGAGCGACCAATCCAGTTTCGTTGCATGGACTTGATGCTGTCGGTCCAGTCGAGTAGATCAAGGTCGGCGAGCAAGCGATCGGCGTACGCAGTTATCCGCATCATCCACTGCTTGAGCGGGCGACGGAAAACGGGAAAGTTGCCGCGGTCGCTGCGACCATCGGCGGTGACCTCCTCATTGGCCAGCACCGTGCCCAAGCCCGGGCACCAGTTGACCGGGGCCTCGGACACATAGGCCAAGCGGTACTCGTGCAGGACCGAGCGCTGCTCGCTCAGTGACAAGCCGGCCCACGAGCGACCATCAGGTGTAGCTCGGCTCCCGGCAGCAAACTCAGCTTCGAGCTCAGCGATCGGACGAGCCTTCTGTTGACACTCATCAAACCATGCGTTGAAAATCTGGCTGAAGATCCACTGGGTCCAGCGGTAGTACGCCTCATCGGTGGTGGCGATCGAACGGCGATCGTCATGGCCCAAACCCAGCCGATCAAGCTGACGGGTCATGTTGGCGATATTTGCCTCAGTGTTCTCGCGCGGGTGAACGCCGGTCTGGCGAGCGTGCTCCTCGGCTGGCAAGCCGAACGCATCGAATCCCATTGTGTGCAAGACGTTGAAGCCGGTCATTCGCTTGAAGCGGGCATAGACATCGGTAGAGATGTATCCCAGCGGATGACCCACGTGGAGGCCCGCCCCCGATGGATACGGAAACATGTCCATGATGAACAGTTTCGGCGAGTCGGCAACGCCGAAGGGATCATCGCTCAGCGGGCCTGAGGGGTTCGGCGCGTGGTAAGTGCCAGCCTCACGCCAGTGGGCCTGCCAGCGGGTTTCGATCTCATCGGCCCGAGCAGCGTCATAGCGGTGACTCGGGACTTCGTCTGCAGCGAGTGCAGTAGGGGTTTCGGACACCGCAATAGGTTATGCGAACCGGCTTCCGTTCCTGGGGAGTTTCATGATACGGTACAGTTCCACAATGCGGAACAGCTTGATCTAGCCGCACCAGGTGTCTGAACCAGCAACATCTATCCCGTTCTTAATTCCTAGGAGTTACCGCATGTCAGATGAGATAGACGACGAGATCGACCTCAACGCGTTGAGCGATGAAGACCTCACCGCCCAGATGCACGACGACTTGTATGACGGACTCGCCGACGAAATCCACGAAGGCACCAACATCTTATTGAGCCGAGGCTGGAGCGCCGGGCGGACCCTCAACGACGCACTTGTCGAAGGCATGCGGATTGTCGGTATCGACTTTCGCGACGGCATTCTCTTCGTACCGGAAGTACTTCTCGCCGCAAACGCGATGAAAGCCGGCATGGCCATCCTGCGTCCCATCCTTGCCGAGACAGGTGCCGAATCCATCGGCACCGTTGTCATCGGCACGGTAAAGGGCGACATCCACGATATCGGCAAGAACCTTGTGGGCATGATGCTCGAAGGCGCTGGCTTTGAGGTCCACGACCTCGGCATCAACACCGATGTCGACCAGTTCCTCGCTGCACTCGACGAACATAAGCCCGACATCCTCGGCATGTCCGCACTACTCACCACCACAATGCCGTACATGAAAGTCGTCATCGACACCCTCGAAGAGAAGGGCATACGTGACGACTACATCGTCCTCGTCGGCGGTGCCCCGCTCAACGAGGAATTTGGTGACGCCATCGGCGCCGACGCCTATTGCCGCGACGCCGCCGTCGCATCAGAGACTGCATCCGCTCTGGTTCACGCCAAGCGCCACAAAGTGAACTGAAGCCGTGACTACGCCACAGGTGCTGATTTTGGCCTGCGGTGCCCTCGCTCGCGAGATCCGCGACATCACGCGACTCAATGAACTCGACAACGTGACCCTCGACTGTCTGCCTGCCGTGTTACACAACCGCCCCACCGACATCCCCAACGCAGTGCGCGAACGCCTCGACCGCGACGCGCACAAATACGACCGGGTCCTGCTCGGCTACGCGGACTGCGGAACCACGGGTGCCCTGGCCGACATCTGCGAGGAGCGAGGCATCGAGATGCTGCCCGGTCACCATTGCTACGAGTTCTTCGCCGGTGGCGACACGTGGCAGGGCATGCATCACAACGACCCCACCGCCTTCTACCTCACCGACTACCTAGCGAAGCACTTCGACCGGATCATCATGGACGGACTCGGCATCGAGGCCCATCCAGAGCTGCAAGCGATGTACTTCGGCAACTACACAAAGGCCATCTACCTCGCCCAGACCGACGATCCCGAGATAACCGCCGCGGCCAAGGCCGCAGCCAAGCGACTCGGTCTGATCTACGAGCGAGTTGCCACCACCTATGGCGATCTCGAACCAGCCCTTCTCCAAATCTCCCGGCGGTCCTCATGAGTAGACGCAGAGCACGAGGCGGCCCCGGGATAGTCACGATCTTTTGGCGTGACATTCCTGCGCAGGTCACCGCAACAACCGAAGACGGTTCGAAGGAGCAGGTACTGCTCCATGATCGGTTCCAGCACGCGATTGATCGTGCCGCTGCCGTCGCCGGGCTGACCCAGACCGACGACTACGTAAACGAGTGGCGCCGCGTGATGACGACACCTGACGGCGATCCTGTGGCTGCGGCCCAGGCAATCGCTGCTGCATTCGAAAACAACATCCCCCCCGAGCGGTTGAAGGCCCTAGTGGCCAACGGCGGACTCGGCCCTGACTCCCCAGGAGAATCCCAATGACCGACACTGTGATCAGTAGCGCTACCAAAGAGGTCGTGATCGGGTTTGGCCGTCCGTTCGTCATGATCGGCGAACGAATCAATCCGACCGGCCGCAAGCTCTTAGCTGAAGAGATGAAGAACGGCGACTTCAGCCGAGTCGAGGCCGACGCGCTCGCCCAGGTCGCTGCCGGCGCCCAGATGCTCGACGTCAACGCGGGCATCCCACTCGCCGATGAACCAGCGCTGCTCGCTCAAGCGATCAAACTCGTGCAGTCGGTCACCGATGTTCCGCTCGCCATCGATTCATCGATCATCGAGGCACTTGAAGCCGGTATTGAGGCCTACCAAGGCAAGCCACTGATCAATTCGGTCACTGGTGAGAACGAGGTCATGGAGCGGGTGCTTCCCCTCGTAGCCAAGGCTGGCGCTGCCGTCGTTGCCATCTCCAACGACGAGACGGGTATCAGCGAAGATCCCGATGTTCGCTTTGACGTCGCCAAGAAGATCGTGCTTGCCGCCGCCGACTACGGCATCCCCGCCCATGATGTGATCGTCGATCCACTCGTCATGCCGATCGGCGCCATGGGCACCGCCGGCCAGCAGGTGTTCGCACTTGTACGACGCCTCCGTGATGAACTCGGCGTCAATACAACCTGTGGCGCGTCCAACGTGAGTTTTGGTCTTCCCAACCGCCATGCCGTCACTGGCACGTTCCTCGCCATGGCAATGGGCGCAGGAATGACGTCAGCGATCATGAACCCGATGCACGCCGAGGTGAAGACGGCAATTATGGCCGCCGACGTATTGGCCGGCAACGACACCAACTGCGCCGCCTGGATCACTGAGAACCGTGACCCCAACGCCGGCACCGGCGAAGGCGGCACTCGCCGCCGCGGTGGACGCCGTCGCCCTGCCTCGGTCTAAGTCGGGACTGCTCTACTGATGCCGGACAAAGACGTGACGTTGGTCTTCACTCCATCCGGGGTGCAAGCCGACGTCGCGCCCGGCACCAGCGTGCTTGATGCCGCCCGGCGAGTCGGCGTCGACATCGACTCCACATGCGGTGGCCGCGGCCTATGCGGGCGCTGCCAGATCACACCATCGCTCGGCGAGTTCGCCAAATGGGGCATCACCTCGACCGACGACGCCGTCTCACCATGGACTTCAGTAGAGTCGGCATACAAAGGCCGACGCCAGATCATCACAGGGAGCCGACTCGGGTGCCAGGCCAGGGTGGTCACCGACCTTGTGGTTGACGTACCCGCGGCCAGTCAGATCCATCGCCCCGTCGTCCGCAAAAAAATCGATCTGGACGGGCTCACGCTCGATCCGTTGATCCATGCCCGATACGTCGAGCTGCCTGAGCTGGAACTGGGCGACGAGCGTGCCGACGCCGAACTCCTGCGGGAAGCACTCGCCACTGACTGGAGTATCGAAGGCGCCACCGTGGATGCTCGGGTGCTGCCTGACCTTCATCCCGCCATTGTCACCGGTCAGCGTGCCATCACCGCCATAGTTCATAACGACGGTACCGTCATGGCCGTTCGGCCTGGGTTCGACGAAGTCATCTACGGGGTAGCGATCGATGTCGGATCCACCACCATCGCCGGCTACCTGATCGACCTTGCGACCGGCGACGTCGTTGTCACCGCTGGCGCCATGAACCCGCAGATCCGCTTCGGTGAAGATCTCATGAGCCGCGTCAGCTACGTGATGATGAACCCAGGCGGTGAGGAAGAACTCACTGGCACGGTTCGGAGCGCCCTCAATGACCTCATCGATGATCTGACCGATCAGCGAGACCATATTCACGACCTGGTGCTGGTCGGCAATCCAGTCATGCACCATCTCTTCCTCGGCATCGACCCCACCCCGCTCGGAGCCGCACCCTTCACGCTGACAGTCGGCAGACCCATCGATATGCGGGCCGACGAGCTCGACATCGATCTTCCCTACGCCCGGGCCCACATCGGTCCGTGCATCGCCGGCCACGTCGGCGCCGACGCCGCCGCCGCAACACTCAATGAGGGCACCCACCGCACCACTGAGCCACAGCTCATGGTCGACGTAGGCACCAATGCCGAGATCGTGCTCGGCACAGCCGATCGCACCTATGCCGCATCATCACCCACTGGCCCGGCATTCGAAGGCGCTCAGATCTCCTGTGGCATGCGAGCCACCGCTGGGGCCATCGAGCGCATTCGGATCGATCGAGACACCTTCGAGCCGCGCTTCAAGGTGATCGGCGCGGACACGTGGAGCGACGATCCCGCATTCGCAGAGGCCACCAAACATCTCCACATCGCCGGCCTTTGTGGCTCGGCCATCATCGAGATCATCGGTGAGATGTACCTCGCTGGCGTGATCGACCACAACGGCGTCGTACAGGGCTCTCTTGTCGGCTGCACCGATCGGGTGGTGGCGGACGAGCGAACGTTCACATACATGATCCGTGATGCGACCGCCGATGATTCGCAGCTCGCCATTACGCAGAACGACGTCCGTCAGATCCAACTCGCCGGCTCAGCCTTGCGCGCCGGCATCGATCTTCTCATGGAGCACGCCGGAATCACCGAGGTACACGATGTTCGCCTCGCCGGGGCGTTCGGCGCCCACATCGACCCGGTCTACGCTCTCGTGCTTGGCCTTGTCCCCGACTGCCCGGTCGATTCGGTGAGCGCGGTCGGCAACTCATCGGGAGCGGGAGCGGTTCGAATGTTGCTCAGCGCCCAGCAGCGCGAGGAGGTCTCTCAGGCCGTGATCGACATCGAAAAGATCGAAACCGCCACCGAGCCTCGCTTCCAAGAGTTGTTCGTCTCAGCCATGGCATTTCCACACGCAACGGCGCCAAGTCCCCATCTCGCTCAGGTCATTACCCTCCCGGAGCGAAGTGAATCTGAAACATCAGGACGCCGCGGTCGACGCCGCCGCGCCACGAACCAGGAGAGCCGCACATGAGTAAAGAACCTGTCGCTGAAGACCAGCGCGGGCGCCGTAGTGGAGGTCGCGCTGGTCGTCAGGCCGCTCGGGCAGCCACTAGTGCTGTCACCAGCCCCTATCTCGTGCGCAACCTGCCGCCCGTCGACATGCTCGATGATGCTGCGCTCAGCCAGATTGAGGCGAACGCCGAGACGATCCTCGCTGAGGTGGGCATCGCGTTCCAAGAAACGCCGGAGGCACTCGATCTCTGGCGTCAAGCCGGCGCACATGTCGAGGGTGATCTCGTCAGGTTCCCGAAGGGCATGTGCCGCGAGATCGTGCAGCAGAATGCCCCCAAAGTCTTTACCCAACACGCTCGCAATCCCAAGCGTAGTGTGAAGATCGGTGACAACAGCACCGTCTTTGCGCCCAATTACGGCTCTCCGTTCGTCATGGATCTCGACAACGGCCGCCGCTACGGCAGCGTTGAGGATTTCCAGAACATCGTCAAACTCGTCTACGGACTTCCTCATCTGCACCACAGCGGTGGCACCGTGTGCGAGCCGGTCGATTCGCCTGTCAATAAACGCCACCTCGACATGGTCTATTCACACATCAAATACAGCGACAAGCCCTATATGGGTTCAGTCACCGCCCGTGAGCGTGCGGTCGACTCGATCGAACTGAGCCGCATCGCCTTCGGCGGCGATCTCCAGGACCGCACGGTGATGACCTCACTCATCAACGCATCGTCTCCCTTGCGGTGGGATGCCACCATGCTCGGCGCCGCCACCGAGTACGCCCAGGCCAACCAGGCTGCAATCTTGTCCCCGTTCATCCTCGCCGGCGCAATGTCGCCGGTGACCGTGGCCGGTCTCTGTGCCCAGGCATTGGCCGAAGCACTCTCGGGAATGGCCTACTACCAACTTGTCCGGCCAGGCGCCCCGGTCATCTTCGGCACCTTCGCCTCGTCGATGTCGATGGCCACGGGTGCACCCACCTTTGGCACACCGGAGGCCGGCCAGGCCATCAACGTGATGGCATCGCTCGCCCGTAGGGTCGGTGTGCCCTTCCGATCTGGCGGCCAATTCACGTCATCGAAGTATCCCGATGCCCAAGCCGCCTACGAGTCGGCATCCACCCTCCTCCCCACCATCAACGCGGGGGTGAACTTCGTGCTCCACGCTGCCGGCTGGCAGGAAGGCGGCCTCGCTCTCGGCTACGAGAAGCTCATCATGGATGCCGACCAACTCGGCATGATGGAGGTCTACGCCCGCGGCATTGACATGAGCGAGAATGGGCAGGCCCTCGATGCCTTCCGCACCAACACTCACGGCGATCATTTCCTCGGCAATGCCCACACACTTGCCAACTTCGAGACGGCGTTCTATCGCTCCACGGTCGCGGACAACAACAGCTTCGAGCAATGGACCGAAGAGGGCAGCCTCACCGCCGCTCAGCGGGCCAACGTCCAGTGGAAGCAGATGCTGCACGAGTACGAAGCACCGCCACTCGACGATGCCATCGATGCCGAACTCCTAGACTTCATCGATCGCCGTAAGTCAGAAATGCCCGATGCTGCATATTAGGGATCGCCGTGACTAACACCATTGGATTCATCGGACTGGGAAATATGGGACTGCCCATGTGTCTCAACCTCATCGACGCCGGACTCGACGTCATCGCGTTCGACCTTCGCTCAGAACCAGTCGACAAGGCAGTTTCCGCTGGTGCTCAGCGTGGAGCCGATGCAGCCGATGTCGCAGCCCGGGCCGACATCCTTCTCACCTCGCTTCCACGCCCTGACCATGTGGCTTCGGTGATGCGCGACGGCGGCGCACTCGCCGCGCTACGACCCGGTTCGCTATGGGCTGATTTGACCACCAACCGTCGCGAGTTTGTGGCCGAGTTGGCCAGTGAGGCGCCCGCTGGCGTCACCGTCGTCGACTCGCCCGTCACCGGCGCCGTCGATGGCGCCCGCACTGGCCGCCTCACCTTGTTCGCCGGCGGAACCGACGCTGATCTTGATCGGGTTGTCCCCATTCTCGAGAACATGGGACGGGTAATCCGCTGCGGCGGCCTTGGCACAGGCAACGTGGTCAAGCTCGTGACCAACCAGCTCTGGTTCATCCACGCTGCCTCAATCGGTGAGGGGTTCGCTCTCGGCATGGCAAATGGGGTCGAACTTCCCGTGCTCTACGACGCCATCTGTGACTCGGTCGGTGATTCTTTCGTGGCCCGCCACGACGGCCCATCGATCTTCGCCGGCCACTACGACCCCTCGTTCACCATCGATCTCTGCCTCAAAGACCTCGGTCTCCTTCGCGAGCTCGGCGACAACGTCAGCGCCGACCTCATCATGACCGATGCCGCCCACGGGGTCTTCGAGAACGCTGCAGAGCGCTATGGACGCGACGTCGGTGAGCTCCACGTTGCCAAGCGACTCGAGGATGATGCCCAGCTCTCTTTCCGCATGAAGGGCGACTGGACGGCCCCGTGGGAAGTCGCTAACTAGGGCCCCTATTCCTCAAGGCGGCCGCGCTGGCCACGCATGAGGCCCATGGCCGCTCCCGATGCCCGAGCCGGGAAGGCGACGAAGCGACGCTTGTTGGCAGCATCCGGGGCATCGGCGACGACAATTCGCCACGCAAGGTAGCCGGCGATGGCACCGTTGCCGGCGGCCATTGACCAGAAATACATCGTCGGCGACGTGAAGGCAATCACCGCAGTGGCCGCGAGCGGGCCGAAGAGTGCTCCGACACCATTGACCCGAACGAGAGCGGCGGAGCCGGCCGTCAGGTTCTTGGTCGGAAGCCAGTCAGCGGTATAGGCAATCGTGAGGGAGTACACCGGAAACGCCGCAGCGCCGAGAGCCGTCATCAACGCGATCGCGGCCCAGCTCCCAGTTGGCGTGAAGGCAAGAGCAACACAGAGCCCTGATGCAATCGCGGCCACGACAAACATGACGCCGCGACGGGGCAACCGATCCGAGACGTAGCCGATCGGCCACTGCAACAGCATCGAGCCGAATAGCGGTGCAGCCAAGAACACAGGGATTCTGGAACTCGGCACGTCGACGGCCACTGCGTAGACTGCGCCAAGGCCGATGAGGATGCCGGTCGCAGCGCCATTCCAGAACGAACTAATAATGCCAGTGGGGATGATGCCGAACAGTTCCTTCAGCGACATTGGCTCCGGCACAGCCAGCGGCGGGTTGCTCGACGCTGACAGTGCCACTGGCACGAGCGATGCAGAGACGAGCACCGAAGCCAGCAAGAAGAGCTTCACGCCATCCGGGTCGGCGGCATCGAGGAGGAATTGGCCAGCCGTCATGCCACCCATGGTGACAACCATGTAGATCGACAGCAGCCGTCCTCGAGTCTTGTTGGTGGCGAGATCATTCAGCCAAGACTCAGCGACCACGTACAACCCCGCCATACACATACCGGTGACAAACCGCATGGCACCCCATGTGAACGGATTGATGAAAAGGGCATGGATGAGCACCGCACTGGACGCCATCGATGCAAGGCCCGCGAATACCCGGATGTGCCCGACTCGAGCAAGCATGTATTCGGAGTAGCGGGACCCAGTAAGGAAGCCGCCGAAGTACGCCGCCATAACGAACCCGGCGACGGTAGCGGAAAAGCCTTCTGCTTCTGAGCGGATGCCAATCAGCGACCCCTGCAAGCCGTTGCCCGCCATAAGCAGCAGGATCCCCAGGAATAGCGCCCGCGCTGCGCTGGTGGGGTTCTCTTCGATCCATGGGCCGCCCTCAATGGATTCCTCAGGATCCTGAACGATGTTAGACACGTTGTAACGCGCCGAAGATCGCTCGACGGGTGTCGTCGGGCGCCTCGATCATGATCATGTGGCCAGCGCCATCAACAATGACGACAGATGGTTCGCCGGACAACGCGTCGATCAGACCCGTAGCCCGTTTTACGGGGGTCATTTTGTCCAGCGAACCAAGCACAAATGTCACCGGGCACGCGACAGTCGCTGCGGCGTCGAGTGACGTGCTGTAGGCGTTACAGGCGGCCATGTCGATGCCCAGAGAGTCTGGCCGAGACGTGTCGAGAAGCGCACGTGAGGCACCAATGCTCCACATCCCTGGCGTTGCGTGCCGGCCGATGTGGGCCTCAGTTCCGAACGACCACGATGACATCAAGTTGCTGGCATGAGGGACGTCGTTGGCGGCCGCGTCCAACAACTCAGGATGCACCGGCATCGCTGAGGCGGTGCCGACAAGGACAAGTGAAGCAATCGTTTCAGGCCGCTGCGCTGCCGCTTCGATCGCGATGTAGGTGCCCATCGAATGACCAACCAAATGAGCAGGGCCAAGGTCGAGCGCGTCAACAACGTCAGCTACCCAGCATCCAATCTCAGGGACCGAATCCATGGCAGGGCCGTCGGTGCCGCCATGACCCGGAAGGTCGATCGCTGCCACACGGAAGCCGTGGTGGGCGAGGAATCGGGTCTGCATCTGCCAGACCGTGCGGTTCATGCCCGCGCCGTGAATCAAAACGACGGCAGGTTCATCGGGGTTGTGGTCTCGTCCGCCGTTGGCATAGCGGACGGTCGTGCCGTTGAGTTCGAACTTCATCAGATTCTCCTACCGCTGCGATGCCTTGAGTGCAGCCTGGAAGTCATCGACGATGTCGCGCTCATCTTCGATTCCGACGGAGACACGTATGAGATCCTCGGAGATTCCAGCAGCGTCCAGATCCACAGCTGACAACTGCTGATGAGTGGTGCTGGCGGGGTGCAGCACAAGCGTCTTGGCATCACCGACGTTGGCGAGATGCGAGGCGAGCTTCACCGACTCGATAAACTTCTTGCCTGCCTCACGACCGCCTTTGATTCCGAAACTCAGCATGGCTCCTGTGCCCTTGGGATAGAGGCGCTTTGCGAGCTCACGGTCGGGGTGGTCAGGCGCCGTGGGGTACCTCACCCACTCCACTGCGTCATGGCCTACCAACATGTCTGTCACCGCACGCGCGTTCGACGTGTGCTTCTGCATCCGCAGCGGCAACGTCTCGACCCCTTGCAAGAGCTGGAAGGCGTTGGCTGGCGACATGGATGCTCCGAAGTCCCGGAGGCCCTCAGCACGAGCACGGGTGATGAACGCAGCGGGACCGAATTCATCGGCGAACGAGATGCCGTGGTAGCCGGCATATGGCTCAGTCATCGTGTCGAAGCGGCCGCTGGCCTCCCAGTCAAACCGGCCGCCGTCAATCAGCGCACCTCCGAGGGCGACACCATGGCCGCCGAGGAATTTGGTGACCGAGTGCATCACGACGTCAGCGCCGTGTTCAATCGGGCGAACCAGGTAGGGAGTGGCGAAGGTCGAGTCGACCATCAAGGGAAGACCTGCGTCATGCGCAACCGCAGCAACAGCTTCAATGTCGAGCACTTCGATGCCCGGATTGCCGAGCGTTTCGGCAAACACGAGCCGTGTCTCTGGTCTGATCGCAGCAGCGAACTCGTCCGGGTTGCGGGGGTCAACGAAGGTGCACGTGATCCCAAAACGCGGGAGCGTCACATTCAGCATCTGGTGAGTGCCGCCGTAAATATTGCGGCTGGCCACGATGTGTCCACCCTGGCCCATGAGGGTGACGACAGCGAGATGAAACGCGGCCTGGCCGCTAGCGGTGCAAACCGCACCGACCCCACCCTCAAGCGCGGCAAGGCGTTCCTCAAGCACGGCGACCGTCGGGTTGGTCAGCCGCGTATAGAGATGCCCAGGGACCTCTAGATTAAAAAGGCCAGCGGCGTGGTCGCTGTCATCAAAGACGTATGACGTCGTGAAGTACAGCGGCACGGCACGGGCCCCGGTAGTGGGGTCTGGTTGTTGACCTGCGTGAAGACTCAGCGTGTCAAAACGCAGGAACTCAGGTTCGATCATTCGCGAACACTACGCCGAGAAAAGCCAGTCCGACACGACAAGCGAACCAAAGGCATCTCATCATGGCCACTTCCCATGATGAAGGGTGCCCGCGGGTACGCGTTGCGCCGGTGGTAAGCCCTACGGCCAACGACACACCGGGTTTCTCCGCTGAGAATGGTGTCCTCCTCACAGTTGCAAAACTCAGGGGGGATCGGCGAAGCTGACATTCCCAGAGTGTGGGTCGAAACGGCACCACACAAGACGACGAAGCGCCGCCTCTAGGAGGAATATGTCTGCCGATGAAGACGGTGTTTGGGCACCGGGCAGAGACCATGATGTTCAGCTGACAAACGTCGAACCAACCGACTTCGAACTTAGCCAACTGTCCCCCGACGTCATCCGCGAACCGAATCTCGTCAGTCGCTCCAACTCCATGCCGCAAATCGTGTTTGGCATCATCGCAACGCTCGTAATTGTCGCCATCGTGGTCACCGGGTTCGGCGATCCTGACGATGCCGAGCCCCCGGCAGCCGCTCTATCGGACCCCGAGGTGACTGAGGAAGACCCATCTGGGCTTCGTACCGAACAGTCAGCAACTTTTCTCGAAGCGTTGCCAGAGGCCGGCGACTACCTGATGTTCTTCAGATCAGACGACTCACTCGCAGTGCTCGACTTTCGCGACGGCTCGTCGGAGCTCATGGACTGGGGGGTGCCCGACGGGATCGAAACGAAGGGCTTCATGTACTTGGCAAGCGAGCGTGGCTCTTGGGTCGTTGATCCCAACAATCTGTCCCGCGCCCTGCGGCTCGCTCCAAGAGCGCAGATTGCCGTACTCCGAAATCCCACCCGAACCGCCGTGCTCGCCGAGGTATCCGGTGTCACGACTGTCTTTGGCGGATTTTTCGACGGACGGTCAGTTCGCGTCCTCGCGTCAGTTCCAGCGGGGTCTAACGCAGAGGCAATCCAGAAACTTGGTGTGATCATCAGCCCACTAACCGGTGGGTCCTATCTCATCCAGGAAACCTGGCCAACGCTGGTCTCCTCTGGCCGCATCGTGGCGGCGAACGCTCACTGGTTCGCCGAGGTGCTCTGCGATGACCGCTTGCGCTGCACGGCAAACATCCGCAGCTGGGATGACGACATGGTCACGCCGATCCCGATTGATGTACTGGCGACGGCAGTGGTTCGGATCTCTCCGGACGGCCGTTGGGTGCTCAGCGGAGGCACCGGCCACTGGTCGATTTATGACGTTGCCAAGCAAACCAGCGTGGCGACGGGCGACGACGTCGTCCCGAATGGTTCCGCAACCTGGTCACCCGATAGTGCGTTCTTTCTTTGGATTGATGCGCGCACGTTGTCTGCCGCGAGACCCGAACGGCCCTCAGAGCGCGTCAACCTCACTCTCGGAGTTGAGCCGCTCATCGGTTTGATAACCACCGAGATCGGCTTCCTACCAGTGGCTGATACCGAGTAGCTCTCCTGAAGCAACACAAACTTTTGACAAAAGTTATGGTCACCCGGGCTTGTGACGTCCGTTACAGCATGGCTAAGGTGCCCTTCGTTTGGGGGGAGGCAGTCGTTCGTTGACTGTCGACATGGTGATCGGGATTGAGAGAGACCGAATGCCTCGTTTCATCAACCTTCCCGAATGGGCCGCGACCTGAGGGGTACCAAAGCGTGTTCTCGATCATTGGGCAGCAATCCAAGCCCGGCCTATTAGACAACGATTGGCCAAACCAGTTTTACTTCCCATTTGGAGAGTGGATCAAAGAGTTGGTCTTCTGGGCAGTGAACAACGATGTCACTGCGTTTATCGGTGATGTAATCGAGTGGCCGTTCTCGACACTTTTCAGCCTCATCCTCAGTGATGACCCCACCCGGACCTCGATTCAAACCATCCCATGGGTCTGGATGGTCATCGTTATTTTTCTTATCGGATCCTTCGCCCGCAACCTTCGGGTCGGAATCACCGTTGCGGCCATGCTGTCGATTTGTGCCTTCCTCGGGCCGGCATATTGGGAGGAAACCTCGCGCACTATCGGAATGATCCTCGTGTCAGTCATCTTGTGCGCTCTGTTCGGCATCCCCCTCGGCGTGTTATCGGGCCGCATTGACTCGGTGTGGAACATCGTTCGACCGACGCTTGATGCGATGCAGGTCGTGCACCCCTTTGTATTCATGTTGCCGTTCATCTTCTTCTTCCGTATCGGTGAGGTGCCGGCGACGATGGTCACCATGGTCTTCGCGCTGCCACCCATTGTGCGGCTGACGAACCTCGGTATCAGACAGGTGCCCGAAGACGTGGTTGAAGCGTCTCGGGCGTACGGAGCAAACGAAGCCCGCGTCCTGTTTGACGTGCAGCTTCCGTTGTCGAGGCCAGCCATCCTTGCTGGCCTCAATCAGACCTTGCTGCTCGCGTTCTCGATGCTCGGCATCGCCGCTCTGATGGGAGCCGGTGGCCTCGGCAAGTTGCTGCTGCGGGCCATCAACAGCCTGAACCTTGGCCTCGCCGCCAAGGCAGGCGTGGCTTTCTTCTTGGTGGCAGTTGTGCTCGACCGCATCACCCAGAGTGAAGAGGATGACGGCATCCGATTCTCGACGAAGCTTTCACAAGCCTGGCGATTCCGTAGCGATGCCGAAGGACTACTTGATGCTCGCGCCGACTCTGCTGCAGAGATCGCGGAGAAAAAAGGTACGACCAGAAGCGAAGACTCGGCTGAGCGACCCGCACCTGCGTCGTCTCGCGAGCGGATCGGACTACTTCTCGGCGTTGGTGGCGCAGTCTTGGTGCTGATCTCCGTCATGCTCACATGGGGGAAGAACGCGGGACTCGTCGCCAGTTGGGGACGAATCGCTGATGTCAACGCTGATGGCGAACTTACCGGCCAGAGCTTTAATGGGTTGGAAGCAAGCGGTGGCTCCGTGTTCGGCATCACTGTCTTCGCCCTGGCCGCCCTGGCTTTTCTCGCCTACGTTCGCCCATTGCTGCAATTCTCTGAGGCAATGGCAACAAGAATGATCCGAGTGCAGGGAATGATGCTCGTCGTACTTGCATCCATTGTTGGGGCGATATGGATCCTGACGACACTAGGCATCGGCTTTGGTCCCCTGCCCACGATCGGCATCATTCTCTTCGTCGTCCTCGCAGCGTCGATCGTGATTGAACTCTTTGTCGAGGGCACCCATCGACTTGGTTCCGATGGGGCCCTGATTGCGTCCATCGGCATGTTCGGCTCCGCCTTGGGTTATGTGTTCTTGAACGGCGCTCCCGGCATCACCGGCTACGAGCACGGTATCGGCATCTATCTCGCCCTGATCGGCGCTGCAGTCGCGATCGTCGGCGGTCTGGTCGCGTTGCTCGATGCTCCATATTCCCCGCATCGGCCCCTTCCTGCCGGTGTATCTATCGGTGGACTGATCAGTGTGGTGTTCGGGTTATTCCTCATCCTTGGCGGCTCGTTCCTGTCCGGCAACGACGAGCAACAGTCGGAGTTTGGCTGGATCTATGATTCTCGACTCACCTCACTCGAGACTCCCGAGTTCATCGCGGAAATCGAGCGACTCGAAACAGATGCCGGCAACGACATCACTAAGCAACTCGCTGCAGCGCAGACCATCTCAAACATGTACAGCTCGCTGATCAATGGCCAACGCATCGTCTACACCGGGGTGCAAGATGATGGTCCACAACTCGGTTGGGTAGTGACCGGCATCGCCATCGTCGCAACCATGACCGCACTGATGAGCACGGGTCTGGTTGGTCGGGCCGAGAAACGCCGATGGCAGGCCGCCACCGTTTTGAGTGGTCTCGGACTAGCGCTCATGGCAATTCCCGCAGCCCTGATCGCCAGTATCGTTCGCACCGCGGAACCAAACGCCATCGCTGGGGTGGGAGCATTCGTCGCCTTCGTTGGTGGCTTTGCCTTCTTCACGGCCGGACGCTCGGTCGTGGGAGAGTTCCGGCGCCGCAAGCTATACGCCGACCACAGCCTTCACGCTGACAGTGCTGAGCTCGACGAGCTCGTCGCTGCGGTCTCGCTTTCAGAATCGGTGGACGCCTGATGCCACCAACGAGTCTCCAACTGTCGCTCAACGCGGCCCAACCAGAACGAACCACCACGAGGAGAGGCCCTGCGCATGTCTGACGATGAAATCATTCGGCTTGAAAACGTCTTCAAGATCTTCGGACCGCAACCGCGTGGGCGTGCATTAACGCTCGCAAAGAGCGGTATGAAGAAGAACGACGTTCAAGCGGCCACCGACCACGTAATCGGTATGACCGACGTGTCGTTCTCGGTGAAACGCGGCGAGACCTTTGTGATCATGGGCCTGTCAGGTTCGGGTAAGTCCACCGCCATCCGCACCGTCAACAAACTCTTCGACATTACCGACGGCAAGGTCATCGTCGACGGTGTCGACGTGCAGTCGCTCACCGGTACTGCCCTACAGCAGTTCCGGCGCGAGAAGATGGGCATGGTATTCCAGCACTTCGCTCTCTTTCCGCACCGATCGGTGATCGACAACACGGGATATGGCCTCAAGGTCCAAGGTGTCGAAAAGGCCGCCCGTGCCGAAGCGTCCCTCAACGCTCTTCGTCTGGTCGGTCTGGAGTCCTTCGCCCACAACAGTCCCCGCGAGCTTTCAGGTGGCATGCAGCAACGAGTCGGCTTGGCGAGGGCGCTCGCCGCAGACCCCGATATCTTGCTGATGGACGAGGCATTCTCCGCGCTCGATCCCCTGATTCGTCGTCAGATGCAAGATGAGATGCTGGCCATTCAGGAGCAACTCCACAAGACAATTCTGTTCATCACCCACGATCTCAACGAAGCCCTTCGTATCGGTGACCGCGTCTGCATCATGAAGGACGGCGCTGTCGTCCAGATCGGTACTCCCGAGGAGATCCTCACTCAGCCAGCCACGGGGTATGTGGCCGAGTTCGTGCAGGACGTCGATCAGGGCCGCGTGATCGACGTCAAGACCATCATGGTCGATGCCAAGACCGTCGATGCCGGCGCGACGCTTGGGCAGGCCCTCGAAGTCATCGGTGATCGTTTTGGTGCCTTCATTGTCAACAGCGACGGCAGACCGATCGGACTCGTACCTCGTGAGGATGCCGTCAGTGCGCTTGCCTCTGGATCGAGTGATGTGTCTTCAGTACTCATCGAAGACTTCGATTCCACCGCAGCCCGGACGACCTTCAACGACATCTACGCCGAGGCCGGCAAAGGCCGCAGCCTTGCGGTGATCGACGATGACGGCAAGCTGATCGGGGCGATTCACCTACGCGACATCATGAAGGAGATGGGT
>JABIQM010000321.1 GCA_018699415.1 Acidimicrobiaceae bacterium | reverse complement strand
ACTAGACCTCAAGACCGCGGTCGACAACTCGCGCAAGGACCAGACCTACAACACGCCTGCCTTGTCCACGGTGTTCCTCACCGCCCAGACAGTCAACTGGTTCAACGAGAACGGTGGCCTGTCATGGTCGGCCGGCCGAAGTGCCAAATCCGCCGAAATTCTCTACGGCTGGGCCGAAGCTTCCCCCGTCGCCTCGCCCTTCGTTGAGATCGAGTCGCAGCGAAGCAACGTCGTCGCCACGATCGACTTCGATGATTCGGTCAGCGCCGACACAATCTGTGACGTGCTCCGAGCCAACGGCATCGTCGACACAAACGGCTACCGCAAGCTCGGGCGCAACCAGCTCCGTATCGGCATGTTCCCCGCAATCGACCCCGATGACACCCTGGCACTCACCCACTGCCTCGACCACGTACTAGCAGCGCTCTCCTAAGGTCGGATAACTGGGGTCAGGCCCCGAACTCCCGGCGGAGCGAAGCCCCATCTGCATCGGTGGTCGCCGCGGGTCCGGCGATGGGCCGGCTCCGCGGAGGAGCCACGACGACTCGCTCATCGGCGAGTTTCGCGGCCCACCGACCTGAGGCGAACTCAATCACATCAGCCCGAACTTCAGGCCCCCTCGCCCATGCAGCGACTCGCGCCAGTGGCGTCTCCACGACCGCCGTGTGGTCAGCACCCAGCATCTCTGCGGCGACCCCGGCGGCGACCAACCCAGTAAGGGGGTCGGCCACCGCATCAGCGACGAACATCGGCGGCTCACCAGGAACGACAAGTCCACCAGCGACCGCCGCGTCGTCTCCGAACCCGATCCGGTTCGCGTCATGACCCTCTCGACCGTGGGCCGTGATCGACAGCCACGAGGTCCCACCATTCGCGACATCAGCCGGATCGATGTCAAGCCTGTTCATGACCCGAGGCCGAGACCCTTCAATCACAAGATCGGCTTTGGTCACCAGGGCAACCAACAGATCCCGACCTACGGCTGAATCAAAATCGATCTCGATCATCTCCTTGCCATAATTGAGCAGGTCGAAGAACGGGGCGGGACCACACCGGGCACCATCAGGACGGCCCTTGCCCTCAACCTTGATCACTCTCGCTCCGCCGAGAGCCAGCAGCGATCCCGCCAGCGGGCCGGCCCACAGCGAGGTCATGTCGATCACGAGCGGACGACGACTCGCCTTCCACGCGATACCACGAGACAACTCATGGGCGGGAGAGACAGGGCTCTGCACATCTCCGGTGGTGCTTGCGGCCAGGCCGAGCATCACAGACCGCTCGACGACTACGGCTGAAGACATGACCGCCAACCGCGCGGCGATGGACGGCCAGTCGTCCGGGTTGAGGTCTGCTTCGACTAGAGCGGGCAAGCTTGCAACATCCTCGGGCCGCGCAAGGTTCAGGGCGACATGACCGTCGGCCGTCTTCACAAACCGACACGCTCCGCCCACCGAAGTCGATCCCTGGCGGGAAAAGCCAGACAACGCAGCCCTCTCCCCCAAGAGGGCAGGTCCGTCTACCACCACTCCCCGCCCCCAACGCGAGGTCATGGCAGCGAGGTCCGAGGCGGCTGCCGATGCCGAGGCGGCGATGGCGGCGGGCGCGACATTCGGTGGCCCATCGGGGCGACCGGTCAGTGCCATTGCACCACTACCCGCCCACCAGGCGATCGACATCTCGTCCGTCGTCATGCCATCAGCCACTGCCAACGAACGTAGCCGCGCCAGGCTCTTGGGACTGACCGGCTTGGCCAACATCACCGACCGCGGCAGACTGGCGGACACAAGACCAATGTAGGGGGACCCCATGGCCGACTTGAAGCCTGGTGCACGCTTTCAGAGCACCGTGTGCACGACCGAAGTAATCGTCGTCAAAGGCGCCGGCGACGTCGCTCTGACCTGCGGAGGTGCACCGATGGTTGCCGCCGGGACGGGTGAGGTGTCCGGCACCCCCGCTGACGATGCTGCTGAGGGAACCATGCTCGGGAAGCGCTATGGCAACGAGGCCGGCACGATCGAACTTCTCGCGACCAAGGCGGGCGACGGTTCTATGGCCGCTGACGGCGATGCTCTTGCCATCGCTCAGGCGAAAACTCTGCCTGCCTCTGACTGACTCGGAGTCGTATCGATGAACATCATGATGCTGCTGGAGATGGCCGCCAGTGGCCTCGGCGACCGCGTCGCCATTGGTTCTCTCGCTGACGGCCTGACCTATCAGCAACTTTTCGATCGCTCCGGGAGCGCGGCCGCACACTTCAAGGCCGACGATGCCGAGCATGTGGTGTTGTGCGACGAATCGAGTGCCGCTGTCCCGATCGCCCTCTTTGGTTCGGCCTGGGCGGGTCTGCCCTACGTGCCGCTCAACTACCGGCTACCCGACGATGACCTCCGAGCCCTCGCTGAACGCACCGATCCAGCGGTGGCAATCGCTGATCACTCTGGTGTCGAACGCCTCACCCCGGTCGCTGGCATCAGCACAGTTGAACGGCATTCGTTTCTCGACGCGTGCGCGTCTGGCGCCACGCTCGCAGACTCCTGGTCGATGGATGCCGATGACATCGCCGTTTTGCTCTTCACCTCAGGTACCACCGGCGCGCCAAAGTCCGCTGTCCTGCGACATAAACATCTTGTGTCGTACATCCTCAACTCGGTTGAGTTCATGGGGGCTGGCGACGACGAGGCCACGATCGTCAGCGTCCCGCCGTACCACATTGCTGGTGTGGCCTCGATGCTGTCGTCGATCTATGCGGGGCGCCGTATCGTCCAGCTTCCGAAGTTTGATCCTCACGTGTGGATCGACACGGTCGAAGCCGAGGGCGTCACCCATGCAATGGTGGTGCCCACGATGCTGGCCCGCATTGTGGAAGCGCTCGATGAGCGCGGCGGTGAACCCCTCCTCGGCGTTCGTGCCCTGAGCTACGGCGGCGGCAAGATGCCGACGCCTGTCATCCGACGTGCCCTCGATCTCTTCCCGATCACCAACTTCGTCAACGCCTACGGGCTCACGGAGACCAGTTCTACGATTGCTCTTCTCGGCCCCGACGATCATCGAGTAGCCCAGTACAGCGACAATCCGGCCGAGCAACAGCGCCTGGCCAGTGTCGGCAAGGTGTTGCCGGGAGTCGAGATCTCAATCCGAGACGACGACGGTAACAATCTGGCTGCCGGTGAGGTTGGCGAGATCTTCGTCAGCGGTGAGCAGGTTTCCGGCGAATACCTCGAGAAAGGCTCGCTCCTCGTCGACGGCTGGTTCCCGACTCGAGACGGCGGTTTCATCGATGCCGATGGCTACCTCTTCGTGCAGGGCCGCAACGATGACGTGATCATCCGCGGCGGCGAGAACATCTCACCCGGCGAGATCGAAGATTTGGTCCTGTCACTCGACGGCATACGCGACGCAGCGGCCATCGGTGTGCCCTGTAGCGAATGGGGTGAGAAAGTGGTTCTCGTTCTGGTGAGTGCCGACGGATCCCCTAGTGAAGCCGACATACAAGAGGTCGTGCGTTCGAGGCTTCGCTCGAGTCGGGTGCCGGCTCATGTCGAGTACATCGACGAGTTGCCCTACAACGAAACCGGCAAACTGTTGCGTCGAGTACTTCGCACCGACTTTGCCCATCGTGGCGACGACCCCACCGACTGACATGCGCGCCATGCGGTGGACGCTCGATGAATCGGCCGCCGTTGCCGCGTCGCCGGATCTCCACCGCATTCTTGGAGCCGCCGTTGGCGTGCCGATGCTGGCTGTCGATGTCGGCGAGCGCAGCGACGAAAGCGACCAACTCGGAGCGGTCTTGGCCGGCCTCCCCGTCGTGGCCATGGCTGTGGGCACGGGGGCACATCCCACTTGGGATCTTGTAGGCGAGTCACCGGGCAGCACGATTGATGCTGTCCTCGCCTCCCCAAATGCCTCCGTCATAGCGGCCCAGGTGCTCCGAGGCCATGCGCTACGTTCGGCAGACGAAGGTCTCCTCGTGGAGTCACTCGCGTACGCTGCGCTCCAGGGAGGGCCCGAGTTCGCCGCCTGGCTGGCCGGCCGCGGCCACCGGGTTCGACGAGATCTCGATAAACCCAGGATCGAGATGCACGACCACGGCCCCTCAGTGGAGATCGTCTTGAACCGACCTCGACTGCACAATCTCATGGACGCGGCGATGCGCGATCAATTGGTCACCGCTCTCGTCGCCGCAGGCGCTGAACCTGACAGAGCACTCCTCATCCGGGCGAACGGGCCGAGCTTCTGCGGTGGCGGCGACCCGGCTGAGTTCGGCACGGTACCCGACACCGCGACCGCTCACCTGATTCGTAGTTCCGCAAACGTCGCGCCGGCCCTCCTGGCGGTCAGCGAACGCACCACCGTCGAGATCCACGGGCCAGCGGT
>JABIQM010000198.1 GCA_018699415.1 Acidimicrobiaceae bacterium | reverse complement strand
TGCTCTCCCCCACTGACCCTGTCTCTTCAGCTTGAGAGACCCACAACAACTACTACGCCCAGCAGAAGGCAACACATCGGATCGATGACGATCTTCGTCGTCATGACGTCGTTCGGCGTCAGGCTGGACGTATTGACCGCATGTAGTCATTCAGAAACATGCCGGAAGGGTCAAGGCGATCCCGCTCGAGCCACCATCGGTCCCAGTCAACGTGCATACCCGAGAGTTGCGAGCCGTCGAGATAGTTGACCTTTCCCCAATGTGGGCGTCCCTCGTACTCGAGAAAGATCTCTTCGCAAGCCCGAAACAGCGGACCTTCATCATGATGTATATCCCGGTGAATCGAGATCGTGACGGTCTCCCGACCGTTGGCCGTGGACAGCCAGACGTCGTCAGAGGCGATCGCTCGGTACTCAACCGGCATCTCCACGTCGGGAAAGTCCGAGGTGATCAACTCCTTGATCGCCCTGAAGCAGGCCGGCCCGCTCTGCATTGGCACGCTGTACTCCATCTCGGTGTGGAGCTGAGCGCGATCGCTCGGATAGACCTCAAAGCTCCAGGCCACCCGCTTACCTTCGCCCGCCACCGGGTACTGGGCCGGCTCAGCGGTCTCGTTCATCCGTTTCACGAACGCCTGGTCTGTCCGCGGCGACCAGTAAAACTCGAAGCGGTCGTTCTCCGCCATCAGCTCCGGGATCCGCGCTTCGGCCTCGTCCCCGTTGGTCACAAATGCGCTCTCGGCCATCCGGTAGGTCTCGCGGAGCTTGAGCTCCAGCGCCGTGACGATGCCAATGGCTCCAAGATTGAGGCGAGCGACGTTCCATCCAGCGCAGGCCTGGCCCGAACCCCACTCAACAATCTCACCCGTCGCAATGGCCACTCGGGCCCCAACGACCACCGACGACAAATTCCGTGCGACGCGACCTGTGCCATGGGTGCCCGTGGCACAGGCACCGCCAATCGTCTGCCGGTCAATATCGCCCTGATTGTGAAGTGCCAAACCATGCTGGTGAAGGGCGGGCCCAAGCGCGTAGATGGGCGTGCCTGCTCGGACCCACGCCCGCTGATGGTCTTGGTCCGCAGAGATCACTCCGGACAACGCTGAGAGATCAGCGATGACCTGGGTGTTAGGGACGAGGGGTGCATGGCTGTGACCTGCGCCTGCCACCCGGATGGTCCATCCTCGTTCCTGAGCGCCGAGAGCGAGGCCTGCGGCATCTTCTTCTGACCGAATGAACTGCAGTCGGTCCGGTTCTACGCTGTGACGACCAGACCAATTACGCCAATACGCCATCTCGAACCCCCTATTCCCGCTGAGACTAGGAGCGTAGGTGCTGAGCACCTGCCGGGCCGTGCGAAGCAAGCATGATCCACGAAATTGGTGACTACAGACGGGCGGTGAGGATCCCTTCGATCTCCTCGATGGTCGCTGACCGAGGGTTAGTTCTTGCCGCCGCGTCGGCACGCGACTTGTGGGCGACTTCATTGAGACGGTCGTCCCCTACCCCGATGTCACGAAGGCGTTTGGGGATTTCGAGTCGCGCCAACATCGAGTCGATTGCGCCTGCGAACGACTCATGACTTGTGTCGTCAAGGCCCATCGCCTGAGCCATCACCGCGGTCTTTGGTCCAAGGACCTCTTTGTTGAACTCGATCACAGGCGCCAGCATCACTGCATTGGTCAAACCATGGTGGGTGTCGTACACCGCCCCGATCATGTGGCTCATCGCATGAACCAGCCCGAGGCCCTTCAGGAATGAGATGCCGGCCAGGCACGAGCCGGTGAGCATCGCCGCCCGTGCTTCAAGGTTCGTACCATCGTCCACCGCCGTTGGCAGGGCGGCCCAGATCGCGCGAATCGCCTGCAACGCCAGCGCGTCGCACATCGGATGAAAATCAGGCACCGAGTACGCCTCGATCGCGTGCACCAGCGCGTCGATACCTGTCCAGGCGGTGAGGTTGGCAGGTAAGCCCAGTGTCAACATCGGATCGAGGATCGCCGCAGCCGGCCGTTGCAGGGGATGCCACACGCACACCTTCACTCCACGCTCGGTATCGGTGACCATGGCGGTGCTTTCTGTCTCTGCTCCGGTCCCGGCCGTGGTCGGAACGCACACCAGCGGAACCAAATGCGCAGGAGCGAGATCCGGACTGGTTTCGGCGTCGTAGTCGAATGCCCACAGGGGTGCCCCATTATTCGCGACAAGGCTGATCGCTTTACCTCCATCCATGCCGCTCCCACCACCGATCGCCACGACACCATCGTGACCACCATGACGAAAGACTTCGGTGCCCGCAGAGATGTCAGCGCCAACCGGGTTGGGTGAGATTCCGCTAAACACGTCGGCCTGTAAGCCCGCGCCTCGCAACGCATCGATGGATCGGCCAATAAACGGCAGAGTTGCACTGCCGCGATCGGTAACCACAAGCGGATTCGTCATCCCTGCGGAGACGCAGATCGAAGGCAAGTCGCCGAGACGACCAGGCCCGTAGGCGATTGGGACGGGAAAGCTCCAGTCAGCGGGAGCGAGGAGATCCATCGGCTTGGCCTATCGAACTGCGAGCGTGCGTGCAATCCAGCCGACTGCGCCCGGCCAGAGACGAAGGTGTTGCAAAACAGATCCTCTGAGGTTTGAGACCATGCATGTCGGCTTCCTCGTCAATCGGCGCTCGCTCCTAGTCGCCGCGCTCGTTGAGCAAGTCGACCAGAACGTCGCCATGGCATCCCAGCGGGGCACACCAGCAACCTAATCGCTGGCCTCTCAACTCTTCGAGCGATGCCATAAGCCCCGGTTGCGTCACGATCCACTCTCGATAGGCGGCGATGGCACGCGAGCGCTCAGTATCGCTCTCATCCGCCATCACAAATGGATTGCCCCACTTGCTCGCTGCAAGCCCGTGCTCTGGCACCGCACGCCCGATGTAGATATCAAATTCTTCGCGCCGGTTGTGAACAACGATGGTCATACCCAACAGTCTCACAGCGACGGGACTCTCTGAGGCAGGGGCGCTCGTTTTGAGATTTTGTAGCTCATTGCGAAACTTTGCTCCTGATCAGAGCAGATTACAGAGACGCCGTGCCTCGTAGATGGATGCGGCAATGCCGCGGCTCGCTACTGCATCACCGATGCGAAAGAGCCGAAAGCCGCTCGAGAATGCTGGTTGCGGTTGTCCAGTGGTCAGCGCCGCGATATCTACCGCTCCCCCATTGGTCGATGCGTCTCGAAGGTCTCGGTACACCTCATCGTTAGGCACAGCACCGTGTTCAACAACAACGGCATCGACCATGCGGACAACCTCATTGCGCGTGTGGACATTTCGAAGCGTCGCTTTGAGCACCGAACCATCACGCTCCACCCCGATCAACTGATGGTCGGGGGTCATCACAACATTGTTTTCGTACAACATTTGCAGATAGGCCGGGCCCGTCGTTGCGGCGAGATCGTGAGCCACCAACCGGTCTGGTGTCACCAGTTCGATATCGGCAACTTCTCGGCCGCTCAGGTATTCGGCGACGGAGGGGGCAATCTCTCCACCATGGTCGTCGTAAATCAGCACTTTTCCTTGCACCACGACATGTCCACCAAGGACATCCCACGCGCTGTAGACAAGGTTTTCGCCCCACGAGAGAAAGCTCGTGTCGGGCAGTCCGCCGGTGGCAACGATCACGAGGTCGGGTTGTTCGCGGGCAACATCGACATGATCGGCGAGCGTATTCAGGCGGACGTCAACGCCCAGATGAGCGATCTCAGCTTCGAGCCATCCGACGATTCCCGCCAGTTCCGCTTGGCGCTCACTGGCCCGGGCGGCCAAAACGATTTGGCCTCCAACGCGATCTTGGGCTTCGAAGAGCACCACCCGGTGGCCTCGCTCGGCAAGAACACGAGCTGCCTCGAGACCTGATGGGCCGGCGCCGATGACCATCGCCCTCTTCTGCGGTCCGCGAGATAGGGATACAAGTTGGGGAAGATCGGTCTCGCGCCCAGTAGCGGGATTCTGAATACACACCGATTCCAGTCCTTGATGGAGTCGGTTGATACAGAACGACGCCCCCACGCAGACGCGGATGCGATGCTCCTCGCCTCGCTTCAGTTTGGCAACGATGTGGGGATCTGCGATGTGAGCCCGGGTCATACCTGCGAGGTCGATCAGGCCCGAAGCAATGGCATGACGGGCCGAGGCGACGTCGGTAATTCTCGTCGCATGAAGCACAGGGATGTCGATGGTCTGCTTTATTGACGCGGCGAGCGAGACAAACGGCATCAGCGGTGTACCCGACGGAGGGATGGCCTTGGAAAGACCTTCCTCGGTTGCGAGGGATGAGCTGGTGATGTTCATGAAGTCAAGTAATCCGGAGGTTGCCAGGCGCTGCGCAATCTCAGCACTTTCCTCACGGCTCAGCCCGCCGATCTGTCCCTCATCACCGATCATTCGGATACCGACCAGAATGTCCGTCCCGACTGCTTCTCGTATCGACTCGAGCACCTCGACGGTGAAACGCAGACGATTCTCGAGCGACCCGCCGTACTCGTCGGTTCGACGATTGGCTAACGGCGTCCAGAATTGGTCGACGAGATGACTGGTAGCGCAGAGTTCAACACCATCAAGCCCCCCAGCGCGCGCTCGGATGGCGGCAACGCCGAAGTCGGCCACAACTCGACGTATGTCTGTGTGCTCCATTTCCTTTGGCCAGCCACGGTGCATGGGTTCGCGAATCGAAGACGGAGCAACCGTCGGCAACCAGTCTCCGTCGTTGGAGACATTGCGTCGACCCATGTGGGTGATCTGGCAGATCACGGCGGTGCCATATCGATGGATTCGTTCAGTCATCAAACCAAGCGGTTCGACGATGGCCTCGGATCCAAAATTCAGCTGACCCCAAAGCGACGCAGAGTCAGGTGACACGTTGCTCGACCCACCGATCATGGTGAGTCCAATGCCGCCCTTAGCTTTCTCCTCGTGATACGCCACATAGCGTTCGCTTGGTGTGCCGTCGGTGTTGTAGCCCGGCGCGTGACTGCTGGAAAAGATCCGGTTCCGAAGCTGCAGGTGGCCAAGCGTGAACGGTTCAAGGAGTGGATCCGTCGTGCTCATGTCATCTGCTCGGCAGGAATCTCCGACACCCGGCGTGACACGAAGTCCAGCAATTCGGCCTCCACTCCGTCATCCATGGGCGGCTTCTCGTACGCAGACAGCAGGGCATCAGCGCGTTCGAATCCAAGCGTGGCGGTGTCTTTCGAACCCGCTTCCTCCCATTGCTCGAAGCTCGTTTGATCCATCAGTCCTGGCATATGAAAGGCAGTCGTGTAGTTGGCGGCGGTGTGTGCGGCGCCAAGGTAGTGCCCGGCGGGACCAACTTCTCGAACGGCTTCCATTGCAGCAGTAAAATCATCGAGACGGGGACCCTGCGAGTACCGAATCCAACCCTCGGCCATGTCGGAATCGGTGCAGTACTTGGCCAGGTTGCAGGTCAGTCCGTGTTCGGTCCAGCCCCCGCAGTGGGTGATGAGATTAATACCGCCAAGAATCGCCGCATGCATGTTCATGTTGGCCTCGTAGCCGGCCTGAGCATCGAGTTGCTTTGAGCCCGTGTGCATGCCGACACTGCGCACGGGAAGCCCGTAAAAGCGAGCCAACTGTCCGGCCATGAGCAGCATGTGAGCGAGGTCAGGCGTGCCGGTCATCGGTGATCCAGTCCGCATGTCGACGATCATCAAGAACATGCCGTAGATCGTTGGCGAACCGGGATTGATCGCCTGAGAGAACGCACAGCCGGCGAGCGCTTCAGCGTTTAGTTGGGCGATGCCGCCAACCGTGCTGGCAGGCGTGTTGGCCCCTGCCAGAGCAAATGGCGAGTAGTGCACGGGTTGGCCAGCGCGGGCATAGACGATTGCTGCACTCAGCATCGACTCGTCCCACACCAAGGGGGAGTTACCGTTCATGAAGCCGGTGATCACGGCATGATTTTCCACGAAGTCAGCCCCATGGACAATCTTCGCCATATCGATGGTGTCTTGCGCCTGATCCGCACCTTGGCACGATCCGATACTGATCTTGTCGGTGTAACGCATCGAGTCGGCGTAGTAGGCGAGGTGTCGATGTGAAATTGCGACATCGGTAGCCTCGCAGTGAAATCCGCCGGCAATGTTGATTGGCGCCAGTTGATGGCTCAGCTTGATGCACTCGGTGTTGTCGGCGCGCGTGGCATAGCGGCGCGTACCATCCCGATCAAGAAAGAACGGGCTCCCAGAGTTGGGCGAGAGAGCCATATGGCGGCCGCCGATCTGCACAGAGTTGACAGGGTTGCGAGCGTTCAACGTGAACTGGGCTGGGGCCTCGCTGACAAGAGCCATCAGCAGTTCACGATCGATCCGGACTCTTGTGCCGTCAACATCGGCACCGGCGCCACGCCAGATATCGACTGCCAAGTCGTAACGAAACTCGATCCCGACCTCTTCAAGGATCCGCATCGAGGCCTCATGCACCATTTCGACTGACTCCTGCGGGAGCAATTCATAGAGCGGAATGTGCCGTTCAAGCGGCAGTGCTGTTTGCAGTTCGGTCCGTCCTCGCTCTCGGCGCCGACGAGTACGCCCGGTCATGATGGCGTTTCCTTGCGAAGACTCGACCCATAGGCCCAGTCGTTGTACGTATCGTCGTCCCGCAGGACGTGTTGGCTTGCTTGATCGGGGGGGACATGGCTCCAGTCGGTGGCCCCCGACATGGCGGCCACCGATCGGAGGAACTTTCGCCGCCGTTGACTCGTGTGGACCTCGCGGTTCAACGCCTCGAGGTCCCAACGGTCTGACGTAAGCGCTCGAAGTTCGTTGGCCGTCGACTGGTATCGAGCATCCGCCGCACGATTGGACAACTCGTGAGGGTCAGTTTCAAGGTCAAACAATTGCTCCGGGTCACAGCCACTAGTGATCAGCTTCAACGAACCACGCTTCACCATCAGGATCGGGGCAGTTGCTCCTTCCGCCAGGTTCTCCCCATAGATCACGTCGTCGAGTCGCTCATCGATGCCGGTGTCCATCAGTGTGGCGAGGCTTCGGCCATCCAGTCGATCGGCCGATTCGGCCAGCCCATGGTTGCCACCCAACTCGCAGAAGGTCGGTAAGAGGTCGACGAGAGACACATTGTCGGGCACACGCTTCGGCAGAAACCGTTTCGGCCACGAAACCAGTAAGGGGATTCGCGAGGCACCCTCAAAAAATGACTTCTTGTACCAGAGGCCCCGTTCCCCCATCATGTCGCCATGGTCGGTTGTGAAGACCACCACCGTGTTCTCAACCAACCCCGTCTCGCTGAGGGTTGCCAGTAGCTGACCAACGAGATCGTCGACATAACTGATCGACCCGTAGTAGGCGTGCCGCGCTCGACGAATCTGTTCCTCGGTCGGTTCGAAGTCGGACAGCCCGTACTGGGCTCGAAGACGCAAGCTGTACGGATCAGCCTGAGCGTCCGGAATTCTCTCAACCACCGGCAGGTCAATATCCTCGGAGCGATATCGGTCCCAATACTCCGGACGGCACTGATAGGGATCGTGGGGATGCGTGAACGAGGCGGTCACCAGCCAGGGCTGACCGCCATCGAGGGCATCGCCGCGTGCAATGTCGTAGAGCTTTCGGCGGGTTCGGTGAGCGACCTCATCGTCGTAGTCCATCTGAACAGTTCGCAGGTACGGACCCGCGAGTTCGAAGGAACGAGCGTCGTTGCTGTGTTCCTCACGAACCTGCGTCCAGTCACCGGTCCAACCGAAACTAGATGGATAGATATCGGTCGTGAGCCGCTCCTCGAATCCGTGAAGTTGATCGGGCCCCACAAAATGCATCTTGCCGATCAACGACGTGTGATAGCCGGCGGCGCGCAAGTAGTGCGCAAACGTGGGAGTCGAGCTTGCAAACTCGGCTCCGTTGTCGAAGGCACCGATCTCCGATGCCAATCGGCCCGCCAGCATCGAGAATCTCGACGGCGCGCAGAGAGAGAAGTTGGTGTATGCCGATTCGAAGACGACCGACCGCTCAGCTAACGAGTCAAGGTGGGGAGTCTTCGCCACGGCATTTCCATACGCGGGCAGAAATGACGCCGCTAGCTGGTCAACCTGGATCATGAGGATGTTGGGCTGGTCAGTCATGCAAGCCGACGATTCTCCGTGACAGTGAATTGCTGAGGTCGGCTCGCCTGAACGGTCGAGGACAAGCGACATTCCCTAGGTCTATCCCTGAAACCGACCGGATCTAGAGTGTGGACACTCACGGTACGAAGCCACTCAGTTGCTGATTCCCCTGCATGAAGGGAGACACTACTCCTGGATGAAATAGGGATAAACACAGATCTCACGTCCCGCCAGCCCCATATCGCCAGTGACAGAGGCGTTCGCCTTTGTCGTCCTTTTACTCAAACCTCAATTGAGCACTAGCTTTCAGCCATGCAGCTTGAACCGATCTATCGCGAGGTTCCTCGTCTCGCCCCCGGCTCCGCCGAGAGCATGGCCCATTTAGATTCGCAAGGTTTCGTGGTCATCGCCGGTGCGCTGTCGCCCGACGAGACCGCTCAGGCACTCGATCTCACGTGGGACTATCTCGAGGCGCTCGGCACCGGCATTGATCGCCATGATCCGACCACGTGGGATGACGATCGCTGGCCGGTGGCTGTCCACGGCGGCATCATCCCAAGTCAGGGCATCGGCCACAGCGCGGCCCAATGGTTTATCCGAGCCGTGCCCGACGTCAAGCGGTCGTTCGCCGCGGTGTGGGACGACGACGACCTGCTGGTCAGCTTCGACGGCATGGCACTCTGGCGGCCCACCGCCGTCAACCCAGGGTGGCGGACCAATCGGGGCGGCTCCTGGCTCCACATCGACCAGCACCCCATCGGTCGGCCCGGATTTCACTGCGTACAGGGATTGGTGTCGTTGCTGCCCTCCTCCCCATCCACCGGCGGAAACGTCATCATTCCCGGCTCACACAAACTTTTTGAGTCGATTCCCGACCTCTACACGGAGCGACTGAGTCGAATCGACTCGGGTATCGACCACTTCCGATTCCCCATTGATGATCCACTTCTGGCATCATCACCGCCGATCATGCCTCATATCGAAGCCGGCGATCTCCTGCTGTGGGATTCACGGACCGTGCATTGCTCAAGTCCGGCTATCGGCGCCGAAGGCGATCCTCGAACGGGCTTGCTCCGCGCCGCCAGTTTGGTCTGCATGATGCCGCGCTCGCGGTCGAACGCTTCGGTCATCGCGAGACGCAGGGACGCTCTCGCCAGTCGGACGTCGACAACGAACTGGAGCGATCGTTTCATCGACGCCGATCAGTTTCCTCAGGTACTCGCCGAAGCGGACCGTTCCTTCATTCTCCCGCCGGTACCTCAATTGTCACCCGACCAGGATGCTCTCGTCGGATAGCACTAGATCTCAAAAACCGGAGCCGATTGTCGGATCCGGCCGACATCAGGGTCGTCGATATCGTTAATGCTCCGGTTGACGACCACTTGGGGATGCTCGTGCAGTGTGCTCCGCGATTCCACCCGTGAGGCAGGAACATCATGGTCCCACAGCTTTTGCAACAACCGATCGAGATCATCGTGGGCGGTGACGGCATCCTCGATCAGCACGAGAAGTTCTGCTCTCGCCTTGCGGCGCGAGCGCTCGTCGGCGAATACTGGATCGTCCAAGAGATCCCCTAGTCCGAGCGCCCGCATAGCGCCCGTCATCTCCTGGTCCGACACAACGCTGTAGGCCAGGTGTCCGTCGCCCGCTGTGCTCAGGCGGTAAAATCCGGAGTAGTCGGGCTTGACGGCAAGCTTGTCGGTCTCAACGAACGTGTGGTTGTACATGCCGTCGGGCCAGTTGAAATGAATACCGCAATCAAGCATGTTGATCTGAACGTGCTTGCCGACACTCGTGCCGCTTTCGATCCGTTGTTGTGCTCGATCGAGAAGGGCGCCAAGCGCCGCCTGCGCGGCATAGAGAGATGTGACCTTGTCGGCCAGGATGCCCTGGAACAGGGCTGGTCCACCGGTCTCGGGATCCACCTGAGTATCGCAGATGCCCGCTGCAGCCTGAATAATTGGGTCGTAGACCCGAAAGCCTGACATCGGCCCTTCGGTGCCAAACCCCGAAATCGATACGCAGATCAAGGCTGGGTTGCGAGCATGAAGGGTGTCCCAGCCGAGTCCGATGCGCTCCATCGCACCGGGCCGGAAGTTCTGTACCACCATGTCGGCGCCATCGATCAGTTCGAGGATCTCTGCGAGGCCGCTTTCGCTCTTGACGTCAATCGTGCACACCTCTTTGCCCAGGTTGCACGTCGTATACATCGCAGAGACGCCATTTCGACTCGTACCGACATAGCGAGCGATATCGCCGCGCCCAGGTGCCTCAACCTTGATCACCCGAGCCCCTTGTTCTCGCAGCATTCGAACGGCGAAGGGGCCGGAGACAACGGTTGATAGATCGACGATGACGAGACCGTCAAGAAGTGTTCCCATACGGGGAGTCTTGTCGGAATTCGATGTGTGGTCTGGGACACCTGTAGTGGCGGCCGGCCGGGTCGTTTAGCCAAAGACCTCTCGCGGCTTGACATGAACCGCAACCGAATTTCAGGCCTCCACGGTGTCACGTGTGCCGTACTGGCCGCGCCCGGTCATGCGCAGGACTATCTCGTCGTCCTGATTCAACATCTCGCTCCGAAACGTGACGGTGCCTCGGTGTGGCTTCGTCGAGGATCGCTGTGCATCGAGCACCATGAAGTGCCCAGTCAACGTGTCCCCTGGCCGCACCGGCTTGAGCCAACGCAACTCCTCCATCCCCGATGAACCTTGGCTACTGGAATCGTTGAGCATGCCATCACACATCAGCCGCATGAAGAGGGCGCAGGTGTGCCATCCGCTTGCGATCAGCCCACCGAACGGCGTTTCCAAGGCGGCGTCGGGGTCGATGTGGAACGGCTGAGGATCGAACTCCCGGGCGAACTCGATGATTGCCGCTTCGGTGACCTCAACTGAACCCAGATCGATAATGTCACCCACGCGGAAATCTTCGAAATACTTCGTCATACCCCGCTGGTTATCAGCGCGCCGCTCGTGCGACCAACCTGGCGATCAGGTGGTCCTCCCGAAGAACGTCCTCAGCGCCTCTTGCGACATCGAGGCATCAGGTCGCTCGTTGAACGCAAGAATGACAACAGATCTCGTTGTGGATCCGTTGACTGTTGTAACACGGTGCAAGGCGTTCCGACCTCGAAATACCACGAGGTCTCCAGGGCTGAAGTCAAGCGTCCGAACAGGTTCACGTCCATCGAGCACTTGCTTGACTCTGGCGAACCCCATGTCCCCTGCATCAGCGTCTCGGACCTCGGGGACATACTCGAACACGCCACCACCATCTGGGGACTGCAGCAGCATTGTCACCGACGATGCCGAAGTATCGAAGTGCCAGCCAAGTTCCATCCCTTCGCTTGCCACGCTGATGACGATCGTCGATAGTTCGTCGGGGTAGGGGTAGAGGCTTTCTAGCCCCAGCACAAAGCCAAGAAACGCCCGAAACTGCGGATCTGCATAAATTTCCCGCAACGGCGAGTTCGTCGCAATCAGGTCGTCGGCAATGAGGCCCTTGTTGCTCACCACAGGACGATTAAAGGGGTGAGTACCTGTGAGCTCAGGGTCGGTGGCCGTGAGATACACGTTGTGCACCGCGTTGGAGTAGAAGGCAGAGGCCTCCAGGGCTGCTGATTCTTCTGCCGCTTGCTGAATCACTGCATCTGTGAAGAACTCTCGCAGCACGAGCACGCCTTCGGTCTCGAGTTCGTTACGGCAGCGATGTCGAAACTCGACCTCATGAATCGGGTGCCGGAAACCTCGGATATGCCGGCTTGTCAACGAATCGGCTTTCATCATTGATCACCACGCATGGATCGCGCTTCTCTCATAGCAACCACCTTGACAGATCTGCAGCTGAGCCCGCTTGGTCAACAAGTTCCTCATACCCGCACCGACCTAGAGTGTCGGGGTGCGGATCACTTTCTTCAACCGAACTTTTTCACGAGGTCAGTAGTGCGCGGATCGAGAAAACCGGTGACCGTTGCTTCCGTCTCGAGTCGCATAGCGACTCGCAAATCGGTCGCAGCAGCCTGGTTGAGGGTTCGCTTCATCGCCTGGACGGACAGGGCCGGAAGCGCGGCGAGCTGCCGGGCGACCACAGTCGCCTCATCGAGAAGTTTGTCGTCGGGCGCAACCCGCCAGGCCACGCCAAGTCGTTGGAGCTCGTCAGCCGAGTACCGGTCGCCAAGTAAGAGCATCTCGCGCGCTGTGTTCAGCCCGACCAGTGCCGGCAGCAGCGAGGTGACCCCTCCGGTCACGAACAAATTGAGCGACACCTCGGGGAAGAACCCGACCGCGCTCTCGGCCCAGATCGGAAAGTCGCAGTTGATCGCCCATTCGAAACCGCCACCAACAGCCCATCCGTTGATCGCACCCACGACAGGCTTGGGCCCGAACACAATCGCTTCAGTAGCGGCCTGTATCGCATCGACAAAATCACGGGCCTCAGCCTCGTCGGCAGGATGCGTGTGCTCCTTGCGGTCGTCGCCGGCGCAGAAGGCCCGACCGACACCGGTGAACACGATCGCGCCTGTCGAAGCGTCTTTGTTGGCGTCGTCGAAGGCCACGGCCACATCGTCGATCAACTGCCGATTCATAGCGTTCAGACTTTCGGGCCGGTTGAGCGAGATCGTTCGGACACCGTGACCGTCGAGTTCGGATCGCACCGTCGCATACTGCAAGGACCCACTGGCCTCATACTTGTCATCCACGGCGTGATGTTAGTCGGACCTGGCCAATGCTGACCGGAGCGGCAACGGGACTCGGACCAACGATCGATGAGTTGCTCACCGAGCGTGCTGACACCCACACCAATCAGGTGTTCCTTCGGTTTGCGTCGGGTGACCTCACCTTCGCGGAAGTCCACGACCGAGCAGCACGCCTGGCCGCAGGGTTGGCGTCGATCGGCGTTGAATCGGGCGCGACGGTACCGGTCGTGATGTCCAACAGCGCCGAGTTCATGATCTCGCTGTTTGCACTTTCCCGCCTCGGCGCGGTCGCATGCCTGATCAATACCGCGTTCAGGGGACCAGCACTGGCTCACGCGATCGGAGTGACCCAAGCAAAAACTGTGTTGCTCGACGCGTCGGTTGTCGCCAATCTCGATGAAATCGCCTCCAGCTTGCCCGCCGAGTTGATACGCATCGTCGTAGGTGACCGTTGGGAGGAACTTGCGGCAGCTTCGCCAATCCCCCAGTCGTCAAGTCATAGCGCCACCGATCCGGCGATCGTCTTGTTCACATCTGGCACAACGGGGACATCCAAGGGTTGTGTGCTTTCGCATCGATATGTGCTTCGCCAGGCGGAACTGATGTCGCAACACCTTGGCTTTGTAGAGACCGATGTCCTCTACTGTCCCTTCCCCTTGTTTCACATTGACGCCACCGTATTGACCGTCGGACCCGCACTCGTCCTCGGCGCCACTGCAGCGATCGGCGAACGCTTTTCGGTAACGGGTTTTTGGCCTGAGGTCCGACAGTTCGGCGCGACAGTGTTCGACTTCATGGGTGCGACACTCACCATGCTGCACAAGGTGGAGGCGTCAGACGATGACGCGGCCAATCCAGTTCGGTTGGCATGGGGAGTACCGGTACCCGACGAAATTGCGAGCGGGTTCGAGCACCGATTCGGCTTGCATCTCGTCGAGTTGTATGGCAGCACCGATGCCGGGATCCCGATGTATCATCCGATCGATCAACCCCGTCGACCAGGCTCGTGCGGCACCGTGATCGACGCATACGAGGCCCAACTGCACGACGCCGACGGATTCGAGGTCGCCCTCGGCGAGGTGGGTGAACTCGTGGTTCGGCCCACAGAGCCCTCGATCATGGCCGACGGCTACCTCGGGATGCCCGACGCAACGTTGACGTCCAGACGAAACCTGTGGTTCCACACCGGGGACCGCCTCCGCCGAGACGCTGACGGCTTTCACTATTTCATCGGCCGTAGCGCCGACAGCATCCGTCGGCGAGGGGAAAACATTTCGGCGTTCGAAGTAGAGGAGGTCGTGAAACTGCATCCCGAGGTCCTCGATGCCGCGGCGTTCGGAGTGCCGAGCGAACTCACAGAAGACGATCTCATGGTGGCGGTAGTGGTGCGGCCCGGGCGCACCGTCGACCCCGCGAGCTTGGTCGAGTTTTGCGGCCAGCGCGCCGCGCGCCACATGGTCCCGAGATTTCTCGACTTCGTTGATGGCCTGCCTCGGACACCGACCGAGAAGATCCGTAAGGATGTGCTCCGCGACCGCGGCATCACGCCGACGACGTGGGATGCCCAGGAAGAGTCGAGCACGTCGTGACCGCTGCGGTATACAAAGCCTGCGGTTTCACGCTGTACAGCGGCCTCGTTCCAGATAGGCAAGAGACGGCCAACACGCCCTCCCCCAAGTTCCGGTCTAGGCAAGTTGTGGTTTGACGTCCTGGGCGAAGCGTTGGAGTTGTTCTTCGTACTTGTCGTAACTGTCTCCCAGACAAATCGGGAAAATGGCGAGCTTGTTCGCTCCCAGCACCTCAATGTCATGCGCCATCTGTTCTGCGACCTCATCAGCGGTTCCAACGAGAAACATTCTCTGGTTCATACCCTCCTCGAGCGTCGGGATCCAGTCAGTCGATGCCGGCTTTCCATCGGGCCCCTTGAATCCGACTTGTCGCCCATAGGGGCCGAGAAACTTCCAATGTTCATCGAATCCCGGGCGTGCGTCCGCCACGGCCTGTTCGTGGGTGTCCGCGATCCGCACGTTGACCACCTTCATCCGATGCTCACCCGCGCCGAGCTCGGTCCCATGCTCGTCCTCCCACACGCGCGCGAATTCCTCCCACATTCCTTTCATGAAGTCCAGGTGGACATTCCACCAAACACCGCCGTAGCCGCGTCGTGCCACAAGTTCAACGGTCTTTGGAGACGTGATGGTCTGCCACCGCTCATATGGAGCGATCGGACGGGGAGTCAACGTGAGTTCCTCGACCATGCCCCCTCGATCCGGTATCCCTTCTGGGGGGAAGTCGTAGTGGTTGCCGTGATACGAGAAACGCTCGTTGTTCAACGACAGTTCAATCACATCGATCGCTTCGGCGAACTTCTCGCGACTCGCGGCGTCCTGTTCGGCTCGTTTCTCGGGATCGTCAGTGCTGCCGACGGTTGCACCCAGCGGTATTGCCTCGCGAGGCACCGTGCCCCTTCCGACCGCGAGAACACCCCGTCCGCCGGAGAAGTTGTGCATCGTTGAAAAGTCCTCGGCAAATCTCAGCGGGTGCCATTGCGGCACGACATGGCACAGCGCGCCAATCTTGATGGACTCGGTTCGCTCCGCCAATATGGCGCCCGCCATGAGCGCGTTGGGAATCACCTCGTAACCCTCGTGCATGAAATGGTGCTCGGTGAAGAAGAAATAGTCGTACCCCAGTCGCTCGGACTCAACGCCCACATCCATCACGCGCTTGGTTGTTTCCCAGACCTCCTCATTCGATGATCGACGATCGACTGGACGCGGAGGACCGGCGCCAGCATCGGTCATCGGCACGGCACACAGAAGGAACACTCCGTATTGCATGGTCATACGCAATCATGGCAGTCCGAGCATGCGTCGATCAATACTTAACGCTCCCGTCGTGCTCGCTAAGCTTCGGTCCATGGCAGATGCAATCGTGGTAGGCGCCGGACACAACGGTCTAATCTGCGCGGCGTACCTCGCCCGTGCAGGAATCGATACCGAACTCATCGAGGCTCGGGCCAGCGTCGGCGGCGCCGCATCGACGGTTACTGACCTCGGCGCCCGCTTCAACATTTGCAACTGCGATCACACCTTGATCCGCGGCATGCCGGTGATTGACGAACTCGAGCTTGAAGCATATGGACTCCGCTATCTGGAGTCCGAGGCCAGCGGCATCAACATGTTCCACGATGGATCGGATCCATGGGTTTCCTTCCACGAATCGGCGAGAACACTCGACGCGCTGGCAGTGTCGCATCCAGAGCAAGTCGATGGCTACAAGCGCTATTTGCATGATGCGCTGCCCGTGGCACAACTCGCGCTCGATATGGCTCGTACGACCCCGGGGGCCAGGCCAATGATCACCCAGGCATTGTCACGTCGGGCAACAGGTGCGGCCCGACTCCTCAATTGGAGCCGACGGAGCGTCGACGACGTGTTCTCAGACTATTTCGACGACTGGCATCTGACCATGCCTGCTATCTCCACTGGCCCCACGGTTTGGGGGGTGCCTCCAAGCGCCCCCGGTACAGGTTTGGCCGCGGCTACCTACGCCACGCGCCACATCATCAGAACCGGCCGCCCCGAAGGCGGTAGTGGAGCACTCACCGACGCCACCCGAGAGTCGTTCGAGGCGGCTGGGGGCAGGGTTCGATGCGACGCGAGGGTCGACCGACTCATGATCCGCGATGGTCGGGCTATCGGAGTCAGACTCGACGACGGGAACGAACATACTGCTCGTGTAATCGTTGCCGCCTGCGATCCGCACCGAGTGTTTGTGGATTGGCTCGATGACGTGCCATCGCTGGCAAAGAGGTTCGTGCGGAACTGGAAGAAACAACCGACGAGCGAAGGCTACGAATCGAAGATCGATGCAGTAATTTCTGACCTTCCGCGGTACCGAGTGGCTGACCTGCTCGCTGAGCGTCTTCCCGATGTCGACATCTTGGGACCCACCGTCAGCGTGTCACCGAGCCCAGAGGCCCTCGCTGCTGCCCATGCGGATCGTAAGCTCGGACTGGTCTGCGATCAGCCGACGCTTCTCGTGAACGTTCCGTCGGCACTCGACCCCACAATGCTCACCGCCGAAGGGAACCACATCCTGAGCTTGGAAGTGCTCTATACGCCGTACAGCCTTCAGGGCGGCTGGGCCGACTCATCAGAACCCGATCGGTGGCTCCAGCTTTGGTCGCAATTCCTCGAACCCGGGATTCTCGACACCATCGTGGCGAAAAGAACCATGACCCCAGTTCGCTATGAAGCGGAGTTCTCGATGCACCGAGGTCATACGCCTTCCTATGGAGGCTCCCCGCTCGCCGCTCTTCTGGGGAGCCAGAGAGCGCTCACGAGATACCGCTCCCCCATCACTGGCCTCTACTTATCGGGGGCGGGGACATTCCCGGGAGCCGGGGTCTTTGGCGCTGCCGGCCGCAACACCGCCGACGTGGTGCATCGAGACTTCCAACGCGGCCTGACCCGCCGTTTCACGTCGCTACAGCATCGAGCTGCCGGCGTCGTCATGGGGGTCTCCAAATGACGGTCCCAATGTCGGTCAGTCTTATGCCGGCGGCCCCCGTCGCCGACGTCGTCGAACTGGCCGTGTTGGCCGAGGAACTCGGACTGGCTCGGTGCTGGGTGTACGACGAGGGGCTCGTCACGCGCGACGTGTACATCGCGCTCACCGCGATCGCCGCGCAAACCAAGAGAATCCCGCTTGGTCCCGGAATCACCAACCCGTTCGTGCGTCACCCTGGAGCCACCGCAGCCACCATCGCCACCCTCGACGAGTTCAGTGGAGGGCGGGCATTCGTCGGACTGGGCGCCGGAGGGGGCTTGACCCTCGATCCACTAGCGATCAAGCGGTCACGGCCACTTACCGCTGTATCTGACATGGTGACCTGCCTCCGACGGCTTTTCGCCGGCGAGCGCGTCGACCACGAGGGACACGCCTTCTCATTTCAAAATGCCAAGCTCGACTACGCCCGACCGGACATTGAAATCATTCTCGCAGGCCGCGGACCGAAGATGATGGCCCTTGGCGGTGATGTCGCTGATGGATTCAACCTCAGCTACATCCACAAGGATCTCCTCGGCTCGCACGCTCGCTCGCTTCGACGATTCAGCGGTGATCGCCCGTTCCGAATCACCTATTCGACGATGATCGCGCTCACCGACGAAGAGTACGAGGCTGCCCGAGCCCAGCTCACGTTCCGTCTCGTCGACTCACCGTCGGAGGTGAAAGATCTGATCGGTATGACCCCTGGGGATGTGGCGAGCGTCCGGGCGGCGTTGGCCGAAGGGGGTCCGCGTGCAGCGGCGCGCCATATCAACCCGGACTGGGTATCCGCATTCGTCATCTCGGGGACAGCCGCGGAGTGCGCAGCTGAACTCCACACGCTCATGGACACCAACGACATCGACGAGTTCCAGTTACCTGTACTCGACATCGAAGGAGCGGCAGCGTTCATCGAACGTTCCGCCGAGATGTTCAGACCGTGACTACCTCAGCCCCCGTGCCAGCGATCGAACCCATCGACATCAACCCCGAGGTGTTCGAGGGCGCGGCCAACCGAATGAGTGACCACATCATCGAGTGACTCTGGCCTGTTGTAGAAGGCCGGCACCGGTGGGAAGATCACGGCTCCGATCTCGACGACCTGCTGCATCAGGCGGAGATGCCCTAGGTGAACGGGCGTCTCGCGAACCATCAGTACGAGGGGTCTCCGCTCCTTGAGAGTCACATCGGCGGCGCGACTAACCAAGTCCGCCGACAGCGAATTGGCGATGGCCGACAACGACTTGATGGAGCACGGCGCAACCAGCATCCCCGCCGTGCGAAACGAGCCACTGCTGATCGAGGCCGCGATGTCGCGTGAACTATGGACATGATCGGCTAACGCCTCCACATCCGTCACCGACCAGTCGGTCTCAATCGTGAGCGTAGTTTTTGCGGGACCAGACATGATCAGATGTGTCTCGATATCTACAACCTTGGCGAGAAGCTCCAGAGCCCGCACGCCATAGATCGAACCGCTGGCACCTGTGATTGCAACGACAAGGCGACGCATTAGTGCAGATAGGCAGAGAGGTCGATCGACGGATACGAGACCCTCTCTCCGTATTCGCGTCGCTCACGCTTGTACGTGGCGTCAATTCCCACCTTGCTGCTCACACCTCGCTGATCAGCGGTGGGATCCATTTCGTGACCCTGGGCGTGAGGGATGGTGAATATATCATCGGTCCAGTGCACCCGATTGGTGATAGCCCACTGGATCTCGGCTGGTTCGTACATGTCGACATCGCGGTCGACCACGATCACATTCCGAATATTGATGTGGGCCGCCATAGCTGCCATGGCCAGGTTCTTCGGCGTACCAGGATTATCGCGATCGATCTGGATGATCGCCATGAATCCGTTGCCATAGGGCGGAATATGAACATCGGCGGTGCTATCGAGGTGTCGAACGAACCGCCGTACGAGTGGCTCGCGGGGCAAAATATTGCCAATGTAGATGTGTTCGTACCAGCCGGGAATGATCGTCTGATAGATCGGGTCGTCACGCCACGAGATACAGGTGACCTCCATGGTGGGACTGTTCCACTCCTCCCCGTGGTATCCGTGAAATTCAGCGAGTGGGCCTTCGAGTTCGCGTTTGGTCGGGTGGAGCAGACCCTCGACGACGATCTCAGCCGCCGCAGGAATATCGATATCCACGGTGCGGCCACGGCAAACCTCGATCCCCTTCCCGCGGATCGCGCCAGCGATGAGGAGTTCGTCAACCGGGGTCTTTACCCCACCGGCGATCATGAGCGCGGGATCAAGACCTATCGCCAACGCCACCGGAAACGGTGCGTCAGGGTCCTCGCGCGACTTCCAGAACGTCCCGACGTCGCGCCATTCATTCACGTTGAACCCGAACCGGTCAGGCCCGAGTCGCAGCATTCTGTTGTAACCCAGGTTGCCTCGCCCCGACACTGGATCCTTTGCGACGGTGAGTGCCCCTGTAATGAAAGCGCCCCCGTCTCCCCTGCTGTGGGTCGGGATAGGAAGCATCTCCGTGTCCAAGGCATCACCCTCGACACAGTTTGCCTGCCACCCTGCGCTCTCGACCCGGACTGGGGGAATGCCGTTCGCCGGTTCGAGGACACGTTCCATCACATCGATGATCTCGTCGGTCTGGCATCCCAGGGCCACGGCTGCTCGACGATGGGAGGTGACACTGCCGCAGAAAATCGGCCAAGGACTGTCAACAACATTCTCGAACAATCCTGCGCCCACATCGTTTCGAGCCAACGTGGCGGCCACGTCGGCCAACTCATGGTCAAGCGAAACAGGCTGAGCGATCCGAGCGAGTTGGCCAGCCTCATCGAGGGCAGCTATGTAGCTGCGCAGATCGTGGATCTCAATCATCAAACACCTCTCTATGGATCTATCTCATAAGTCTAGGGCCAATCTGAGAACTGGTTGAGCGCCCTGATACTGTGATCAGATCACACGGTGAGCGACCGTCGTCCTCGGTCCCGCAGACCGTCTCCACCATCATCTCGCGTGCCGTCTCCGACAGCTTCGCACCAACTTCAAGGAGGAAGTCCTGCCCGGCTCACACCCCGCACCAGTGATCGATATCTCACCGCTGCAGGCCGATCCCTCCGGGAACGAGGCCGCCGACTGCATCGCTGCCATGCATGCTGCCTGTATTGAAACGGGATTCTTTGTGGTCTTGGGCCACGGATTAGACGATGAAATCATTTCGCTCTTTGCTGGGGTACGGCGCTTCTTCGAACTTCCTCAGGCCGCCAAGGAACGAACCCCGCGAATCAATCGCTACGGGTACATCCCCCATCGGCCGTCAGCCATCGACATAAGCAGAGCAAGCGACAACGTCGAATACCTCGACATTGGGCTTCATGCTGAGGTAGATGTGCCCGCGGTTGCTGGACTCGAACCGGCCGTCCGTCGTTACCAACAGGCAGCTATCTCCGTAGCGATGACCGTTCTCGGCGCCCTCGCAGCAGCGCTCGGCGCTCAACCCGAATTCTTCGCCAAGACAATGGTCAACCCCCAGTGCCGTCTCCGATTCCTGCATTACCCAGCGGTCCAGCCCGACTCACACGGCTTGCTCCCAGTACCCAACCCACCACATACCGACTACGGCTTGATCACCCTGCTCGCAACCGATGGGATCCCGGGTCTCGAAGTGAAGCCGGTCGATTCCGAGTGGATTCCCGTGGAGGCACCAGAGGGCAGTCTCGTGATCAACCTTGGCGACATGCTGGCCCGCTGGAGCAACGACCGCTATCGTTCTACCCCGCATCGGGTGGTCGGCCCTGCGGCCGGCGACCGTGTCTCCATCCCGTTCTTCATCAACCCCGATCCGGGCACGGTCGTCGATTGCATACCGTCGTGTATCACCGAGGGACGTCCGCAGAGGTACGACCAAATCACAGCCGGAACCTTCCTCACACAGAGAATTGATGGCAGCACCGAGCCCTACGTCGATCCTTACGAAGGGCCTGCCCGCCAAGCCAACGCGTCGCCTGCACCCGGATACGACGGGGCGACCTCATGAACGCGCGAGGCGACGACCGGGCTGCCGTCAGTCGGGTCATCGGAT
>JABIQM010000222.1 GCA_018699415.1 Acidimicrobiaceae bacterium | reverse complement strand
TTCCAGTGGACTCAACCCCCTGGCCGCTCGAGCCGGAGGCGTACCCCCGAAGCGAATGGTGATCATCGCGATGCTCATGAGCGGTGGCGTTGGCGGCCTCGTCGGCATAGCCGAGATCATGGACAAGGGGCGCTACGACCCAAACTTCGTGGGCTTTCTCGGGTTCAACGGAATCTCCGTTGCCCTGCTTGGTCGCAACCATCCGGCCGGCATCGCCGTTGGCGCCCTGCTTTGGGCGTTCCTCGATGCCTCATCGGACATTCTGCAAGTTACCGGCGCAGCTCCCAAGGAGATCGTTGACATCATGCGAGGCGTGATCCTGCTCACGGCAGTCATCGGCTACGAAATCGTTCGCCGAATTCGGGTGCGTGACGAAGCCGCACAAGCAGCAGCTCGACTGGCGGGGGTGGCAGCATGAACGACCTCAAGCGCACCTGGAACCGAGCCCCTGCATGGTTCACCTGGATGATCTACGCCGCGATCGGGGTGTTCGTCCTCACAGTGGTTCAGTCCCTCACCGATACCGAGCGGCTCACTAGCGCCACCACCTCAAGCGCCATGCTTCGGTGGGCGGTGCCGATCATGCTCGCCGGTCTCGGCGGTCTTTTCTCCGAGCGGGCCGGAGTCGTCAACATTGGACTCGAGGGGATGCTCGTCCTCGGTATGTGGTTTGGCGCGTGGGGCACTATCAACTACGGCCCATGGTGGGGCCTGGTTATCGGGATCCTCGGCGGGGGTCTCGGCGCACTCGTGCACGCTATTGCGACAGTGAGCTTTGGCGTTGACCACATCATCTCCGGTGTGGCCATCATTATCGCTGCGCCGGGAATCACCCGCTTCCTCTCGTCGGAAATTTTCGCCAACTACGACGGCGGTTCCATCACCCAGTCCCCGGGAGTGGACGGTGTCGGAAAGTTCACCTTCCCGTTCCTATCGGGCGGCAACATTGGCGGCTGGACGTCGCCGGACATTTTGGGATGGTTCATTGACAAGGGCTGGTGGTTCGTTGGCGACCTCGCCAGCGTGGCTCGGGGGCTGACGTTCAATCTGAGCCAGATGACGGTCCTCGCCTATTTGCTCGTGCCGCTTTCAGCGTGGGTGCTGTGGCGGACACGATTCGGCCTTCGCTTGCGCATTGCCGGTGAGAATCCACTGGCTGGTGAGAGCCAAGGCATCAATATCATCCGCTACAAGTACATCGGCGTGCTGCTCTCGGGTGCTCTGGCCGGCTTTGGCGGCGCATTCATCTCCTCGCCCGAACTCAACGGCATCTATCTCGAAGGCTCCACGCTCCAACGTGGTTTCATCGGGCTTGCCGCTTTGATCATTGGAAACTGGCGCCCCACTGGAGTGATGGCTGCGGCCCTGTTGTTCGGCTACCCCACTGCGCTCGGCAAACGTGATCTGGAAGGCACCGCCACGCATTCACTCTTACTCGTGGCCGTCATCGCTCTTGCCTTCATTGTTCTGTGGGCGTTGTCACGACACAAGACCAGCGACGCGATTCTCGCCGGCGTGCTCGCACTTCTCGCGGGCCTTTGGTTCTTGTCGGCTGACACCGTGCCCAAATGGTGGACTGATATTCAGCCCCAAGTATTCGTGATCTTGGTACTGGTGTTCTTTGCCCAACGCCTGAGAATGCCAATGGCGGTGGGACAGCCGTATCGCAAGGGCGAGACCTGACGAAGTCGCGTCAGCGGCAGACGCCAGCGGGTCTTAGTTGTAACTGGCGAGGCGAGCGCTATGTCGCGTTGACGACGACACTGCGTCAATCCACCGTTCTTGCTCACCTTCAGCGAGAAGGCATCAGCGGGGCCACTGGCCACTGCTTTCATGGCGGCAACGTCGCTGTCGGCGAGCTCGTCAAGAACGAGGGGACGGTCGGCGAGTTGCCGCAGTCGCAGATGCTCCTGCCATGTCGCGCACGGCGCTTCGAACACGAGATCGAGCTCATCGGGCACAAGCTTGAGAAATCGGAGCGCTAACTCAACCGTCATACCTCCATTGGCATCGACAATGAAGTACTCGCCGCGCTGAGCATCAGCGAGCGCCGCGAAGACCCGGTCGGCGTCGAGCCGTGCTCCGCCGTCCTCGTCGAGCGTCCCGACCTTCACGGAGTGCCCTCGGTAGCCCGCGCCCGATGGTCCACCACACGTGCCCGCATGTCATCTGGGTCGCCGCTGTAGATCGACGAGATGAGCGGCATACGCTCTCCTGTGTCTCGACCGAGCAACTCGCACACCCGCATGCCGGTCGCCTTGCCCAAGAGATCCCAGCAAGCAACATCGATTGCCGCCTTCGCACACGAGTGACCGACCAGGGCCGCATCCATCCGGTCATTGATGCTGTCAACCAAGCGGGGATCCTTGCCGATGAACATCGGCACGATCACGCCGATCGCGGCCCGCACCCCCTCAGGATGGGCGGCTACGTAGGTTGGACCGAACGGCGTTGACTCGCCCCAGCCGAGAGTCGATAGACGCCACCGTTGTAGGGGAGCTCAACAGAATGAACGTGCATTTCGGCGATACGCATAGCCGCATCGTAGGCTCGACATCATGTTGAACGCGGAGCAACTCGACGACTGGGAGCGTGACGGATTCCTGGTCCTTCCCGAATTCTTCGACCGTACTGACTGCGACGGTTTGAAAGCTCACGTCGAGTCGATGCTGGCGGAAATCGATCCGCAAACCGATGATGATGCTTCGGTGTTCTCCACCACAAAACAGAGCCATGCTCAAGACGACTGGTTCTTGGGATCTGGGGACACCATTCGCTGGTTCTTCGAAGATGGTGCGATCGTTGACGGTGAACTGACCCGCCCGATGTCGTTGGCTGTGAACAAGTTAGGTCACGCGATGCATGATCTTGACCCCGTCTTCGGAGCGTTCACCCGACGCCCAGAGTTGGCAGAGGTCGTCGCCGATATCGGTATTGCCGACCCAAAGTTGCTCCAGTCGATGTACATCTTCAAGCAACCGGGAATCGGAGGCGAGGTCACTTGTCACACCGACCACACGTTCCTCTGGACCGAGCCACAATCGGTGATTGGTTTCTGGGTCGCCATCGAAGACGCCACTGTCGACAACGGCTGTATGTGGGCGATTCCCGGGGGCCATCACATTCCCGTCAAGTCCCGATTCCGGCTGACTGACACCGGCGGCACCACAAACGACATCTTCGACGACACGTCATATCTGGCGAGCGATCTCGTTCCCCTCGAGGCTGAGACCGGCACACTCATCGTCCTCCATGGCACACTTCCACACTGGAGTGCACCAAACACCTCGGATGTGAGCCGTCACGCCTACACGCTGCATGTGATCGACGGTGAGGCCGAGTACTTGGCCAACAACTGGCTCCAACGTCGACCAGAGATGCC
>JABIQM010000320.1 GCA_018699415.1 Acidimicrobiaceae bacterium | reverse complement strand
GTCTCCAGCACTGCTGGGTGCGAAAACAACGCGTCTTCCACCTCGATGGACGAGACATTCTCGCCGCCGGAGATGATGACGTCCTTCTTGCGATCCGAGATCGTGACATAGTTTTCGTCGTCGATGATGCCGCCGTCGCCGGTGTGGAACCAGTCATTCTCCAGCGCATCGGCGGAGGCATCGGGGTTGTCCCAATAGCTTTTCAGGATGTGGTTTCCCCGCGCTAGCAGTTCACCATCAGGCGCGACATCCATGCTGACACCGAATGCGGGAGCGCCAGCGCGAGAGAGCTTGGTGGCGCGTTCGTTGGGGGTGAGATCGTCCCACTCTGAGCGCGTGCGATTGATGGTGAGCAAGGGGGCGGTCTCGGTCAGGCCGTAGATCTGGATGAACTCCCAACCGAGTTCGGTCTCAACCCGTTCGATGGTGCGGGTGGGAGGTGGTGCCCCGGCGACGATGATACGAACACGGTCACGGCCTGGAATCTCGCCGTCCCAATCCGCAGCGGCATCGAGAATGGCCGAAACAACCGCGGGAGCGCCGCACATGACGGTGACGCCGTGCTCTTCGATACGACGGAGGATCTCGGCTCCGTCGACCTGGCGCAACACAATCTGGGGTACGCCCATCGCGGTCATGGCGTAGGGCATTCCCCAGCCGTTGCAGTGAAACATCGGCAGCGTATGGAGATATACGTCGCGGTCGTTGACTCCGGCATGCCAGCCGAAGACGGCCGAGTTGGTCCACAAATTGCGGTGAGTCATCTCCACGCCTTTGGGCCGCGCCGTGGTGCCGCTGGTGTAGTTGATCGTGGCCGTGGCGTCCTCGTCTGGTTCCCATGGCCTGGGCTCGACACCCATCTTGTACAACGAGTCAGAGTCCTCGCCGGCGATGAAAAGGTGGGGAACGTCGATGTCGCCGAGCGTGTCCTTGAGCTCAGGGTCAATGATCAGCACTTCACAGCCAGAGTGCTTGACGATGTAGTCAACCTCTGTCCGGCTCAACCGGAAATTGATTGGCACGGCCACCCGGCCATAGGCGCTGGCACCGAAGAGCACGGTGAGGAGTCGGGCCGAATTCTGCGAGACGATGCCGATACGAGCACCGAGATCGAGTCCGAGGGCATCGAGACCGGCGGCAAGGCCCTTGGCCAGTTCGGCGAAGCGGGCATAGGTGATTCCCTCGAGCGCCGGCGCCGGCTGATCCGGCTCGTCGACCACACCGATGCGGTCGCCGTAGACGAGCTCTGCCCGCCGGATGTGGTCGGCCACGGTCATTGGTGTCTGCATGTGTGTCTCCCCTATGCGAATCCTGATCATTCCGCAAAAAGCGAAAGTTGCACAAGCCTGAGGGCACAATTAGCGGGTGACGGTGCGTGTCGACAAATGGTTGTGGTCGGTGCGGGTCTTCAAGACTCGTACCCAGTCCACTACGGCATGCGCGGAAAGCCGTGTCTTGGTCAATGACGTGGCTGCCAAGCCGTCGACCAAAATCGGCCCCGGCGATGTGGTGCGAACACGGCGACGTGAACGCACCTACATCTATGTCGTGGTCGAGACAATTGAGAAGCGCGTCTCGGCTCAGCGGGCCGCCGAATGCTTCGAGGATCGATCACCGCCACCCGAGCCCAGCGATCATTTGACGATGCCAGTATTCGCTCAACGTGACCGTGGCGCGGGACGACCGACTAAACGCGACCGCCGCCAGATCGACAAGCTGCGAGGTCGCCGCGAGTAGCGGTCAGCGGGTCCAGAGATCGGTTTCGGGATGGAACTGGCTCCAGGCAAACCAGAACGCCTGATGAGCGGCAAGTTCGATGCCGTCGGCATCGATGGCAATGAATCCTCCACTCCAGGCCCGGAGTGTCACGCCACTTCTCTCGACTGTTTGGCTTAGATCGAGTGCCGCCTGAGCAGCTGCGACCTCGAACGCCACAGGGGTGCCATCGCCGGTGATGACGCCGAGCACCGGTGTTTGAACCTCGAGTCGGGGGTCGACGTCGCCGATGGGGAAGATCGGCCCGTCGTCGTCTCGACCGCGCAGCGGATCGGCAAGGTAGGAGCGGCCGTAGCCGCCGTCCGATGCCAGCACGAACGACTCCGGATGGTTTGCCTTCCACGCACCCCAGGTGGTGACAACGACGCTCACCTGTTCGAGCACCACGCCCGCGTCCTGAAGCGGACCGCTGAGAGCGACACCGGTGAACGTGTCGAACACCGAGTTGGTGTGAAGTTCGAACATGACCTTGTTGGAGCGTGAGAGCAGCCCGCTGGTGCGGAGCTCAAACGTCTCGGCCTCACGGAGCGTGATTTCGTTTGGTATGTCGTCAGTGAGATAGGCCTGCGCTGAGCCACAGAGTGTGCAGTAGGGAATGCCCACTCGCCGACCACCGATGGTCATGTTGATCATCTCGTGCACTTCCATCATGTTCTTCGGCAGGGCGACGGCATCTCCGTTGATCTCGATCGCGAACACCACCCGGTCGTCGGCCAGCCAATCCTCTGCGGTGTTCGCCTGAACTAGCTCGGGATCATCGAGGGCAGGGATGCAGCCTTGCGGGCAATCAAGTGCGGTCAAGTGCAGTGGACGGTCATCGATCAGTACGCCTCCCCACGACAGCCATCGCCAGTCGATGTCGGCGTTCTCATCGGCGAAAAATGGAATCCAACTCGGTTCGATCAGCTCAAAGATCTGCGCCTTGAACCCTCGATTGCCCGGTGGTGCGGGAGTATCCCAGGCCAAGAGGTGGTTGGTGGTGGTCGCCCAGATCGCTCGATCCTTCGCGACCGAAACGCCGGTTGTGGCAATCCATGCGTCGGCTGCGGCCAGGCCGAGCGGCGATGTGACAGGGACGAACCGCAGAAGATCTGAGAAAAGCCAGGCCAGGCGAGGATCATCAGTCGATCCAAGGCGTCCTATGGCTTCGATGTCCGGGTCTGGGGTGGGGAGCGAGTCGAGCATGGCCTCGATGTCGGCCACGACCGCGTCTCGTAGCGAACCTGTCGGCGTCGTGGGAGGGTCGGGGAACGCGCTGTGCCTCGGATCCGGATCGGTTGAGCACGCCGTGACTGACATGGCCGCCGTCAAGACAAGGGTGATGATGCGGCGTGATGGAAAGCACATGATGAAAGAACCCCGCTCGAAGCTGAAAAGTTCCCGATACATCAATCAGCCAGCACGACTCGATCGGCCAGGCCATCAGGGGCAAGACTGGAGAAGTACAATGGATATCTCCAGGGGGACCAATGGGTGACGACGTAATCTTGTACGAAAAGCGACACCGCTTGGCGATACTCACGCTCAACCGGCCTGGAGCGCGAAACGCGGTGAACGGCGACGTCGCCCAGCGTATGGAGGCGTTGCTCGACGACTACGAAGCCGACGACGAACTGTGGGCGGCGATCCTCACCGGCAACGGACCCACCTTCTGTGCCGGGGCAGACCTCAAAGAGATCGCGGCAGGGAACGGAGCATCCCTCACCACCCAACGCGGCGGGTTCGGTGGTCTAGTGATGCGGGATCGACGAAAGCCACTCGTCGCGGCGATCACCGGTAGTGCGCTCGCCGGAGGGACCGAGCTCGCTCTGGCCTGCGACCTGATCGTGTGTGCCGACGACACGCAATTTGGGCTCCCGGAGGTCAAGCGATCACTTGTTGCCGCTGCCGGCGCACTGTTTCGTCTTCCACGCGCCATCGGCATGGCCCCTGCGCTCGAAGCAATAATGACGGGCGAACCGCTGCCAGCACAGCGCGCCTACGAACTCGGCATGGTCAACAGGGTGGTGCCCACTGAGCAGGTGATGAACGAGGCGGTCGCTCTCGCCGAGTCGATCGCCGCCAATGCGCCCCTCGCGGTGGCGGCCAGCCGCACCGTGGCCATGCGAGCGTACGAAGGCGACGACGACGAACTCATGAGGGCGTCACTGCGAGCGATCGGGGACCTGTCGGTCACCGAAGACTTCGCGGAAGGTCCACGCGCCTTCATCGAGAAGCGTCCACCGGTCTGGAAGGGCCGCTAGGACCGCGATGAAACGGAACGAATGAGCGAGGGGTAGGCGCTAATGACATCCGAACTCGGCTACCGGCCGATTGATTGCGACAACCACTACTACGAGCCGGTTGACGCGTTCACACGACACCTTGATCCCGTTCACGGTCGACGGTGCGTCGAGTGGGCGTCATTTGGAAAACGGAAGTACCCGGTCGTAGGTGGGCGGGTCTGGCACGGTGTCGCCAATCCGACCTTCGACCCGATAGCGCCTGCCGGCGCGATGCACGACTATTTCCGCGGCAACCCGGACGGCAAACAACCCTGGGAGTTCCTCGCCGAACGGGAACCGATCCCCGCCGAGTACCGCGACCGCCAGGCCAGGCTCGCGGTGATGGATCGCCAAGGCCTCGATGCCATCTGGCTCTTCCCCACCCTCGGTGTGCTCTTCGAGGAGCTCCTCAAACACGATCCTGGTGCCGTCACGCTCACCTTCTCTGCGTTCAACCGCTGGCTCCACGAAGATTGGGGGTTCGCACACGAAAACCGGATCTTTGGCGCCCCCTACCTGTCGCTCGCCGACGTCGACTGGGCGTGCGAAGAACTGGAATGGGCCATTGATGAAGGCGCACGGGTGATCGTGATGCGCCCAGCGGTTCCCGTGACCGCAACCGGCCCGGTAAACCCATTCGATGAGCAGTGTGATCGGTTTTGGCAGACCGTTGCGGATGCAGGCGTGACCTGTGTGGTCCATGCTGGTGACAGCGGCTATTCATCCAATGGTTGGGCCGACGATGCGTTCTCGGGACAGTTCAGCAACGAATGGAAGCCGTCGATCAAGTCGTTCGCCATCGAGCGAGCGGCCGCGGACTTCGTGATCACATCGGTCTTTCACCGAATGTTTGACCGCTTCCCCAAGTTGCGGATGGCGTCGGTTGAGAACGGATAGAT
>JABIQM010000318.1 GCA_018699415.1 Acidimicrobiaceae bacterium | reverse complement strand
AGCGCGTGAGTCCAGCGCTGAGGTGGTGGGTCAAGGGCTCGCCCATCGCCGCCATCCACATATCGACCTTCAGCGAATCGCCGGTGACCTCAAGGCGACGGCGAACTTCAGTGATGGGTTTCGCTGTTCGCGTGCCTTCAACGCGTTCGGTTCGCAGATCGACAATCACACCGCCGCTCTTTTCTTCGACCGAACCCGCATGGATTTCCACAACACCGGTTGGTTGGGCCAGCACCAGTTCGATGGCGCGACTCGGCTGCGGACGCAGATATCCGACTTCGGCGTGCATCGGCGCATCGTTGTGAGGGTGACGGGTGCGTTGATTCATCGCGAGGAATGGCTTGCCCACATGCGAAAAGATCAGCTCCTCCAGATAGCCGAAGTCGGCAATCGTCGGATAATGGCCCTCGCCCGGACCACGCCATGTGCCCACCAGGGGCGCCAACGCCTCGCAAGCGGAATGGAGTTCTGCACCCGTGCTCATCGGTGAATCAAGCTAGCGCCAAAAAGGCGATCGGCCCCCGCCGAAGCGAGGGCCGATCCTTCAGTTCTTGTTGTGTTCGAACTCAGAAGTCCATATCCGGCATGCCGCCGCCTGCGCCGCCATCATCGGGGGCGTCAGCGATGACGGCCTCGGTGGTGAGGAACAGCGCAGCAATCGAACCGGCGTTCTGCAGGGCCGAGCGGGTGACCTTGGCGGCATCGATGATGCCGGCCTCGACCAAGTCGACGTACTCACCGTTGGCAGCGTTGAGACCGAAGTTGCCTTCAAGGTTGCGCACACGGTCGACGACCACACCGCCCTCCATGCCCGCGTTGACTGCAATCTGGGTGAGTGGACCTTCGAGCGCACGGCTCACGATGCGAGCGCCAACTTGCTCATCGACATCAGCAATCGAGCCAGCCATGGCATCCACGGCAGCCTGCGCACGGATCAGCGTGGTGCCGCCACCGGCGACAACACCCTCTTCGATGGCAGCTTTTGTGGTGGACACGGCATCTTCGATGCGGTGCTTCTTTTCCTTGAGCTCTACTTCGGTTGCAGCGCCGACCTTGAGAACGGCGACGCCGCCCGACAGCTTGGCGAGGCGCTCTTGGAGCTTCTCGCGGTCATAGTCGGAATCAGTGTTTTCGATCTCGGCCTTGATCTGGGCAACACGGCCGTTGACGTCAGCATTGTCTCCGGCGCCTTCGATGACCGTGGTCTCGTCCTTGGTCACGACAATCTTCCGGGCCTGACCCAACATGTCGAGATCGACGGCGTCGAGCTTGAGCCCGACCTCTTCACTGACAACCTGGCCGCCAGTGAGGATGGCCATGTCCTGAAGCATTGCCTTACGACGCTCGCCAAAGCCAGGGGCCTTGACGGAAACACTGGTGAAGGTGCCACGGATCTTGTTGACGACGAGCGTGGCCAAAGCCTCGCCCTCAACGTCTTCAGCGATGATCAGCAACGGCTTGCCCGACTGCATGACCTTCTCGAGAACCGGAACGAGATCACGGACATTGCTGATCTTCGACGAAACGAGGAGGATGTAGGGGTCTTCGAGGACGGCTTCCATGCGCTCGGCGTCGGTGACGCTGTACGGCGAGATGTAGCCCTTGTCGAACCGCATGCCCTCAACGAAGTCGAGGTCGAGGCCGAAGGTCTGACCCTCTTCAACAGTGATGACGCCGTCCTTGCCCACCTTGTCGATGGCGTCGGCGATGGTGGCGCCGATCTCAGCATCAGCCGACGAGATGGCGGCAACATTGGCGATCTGTTCCTTGTTTTCGGAGACGTCCTGCGAGTTTTCACGGATGGAATCAACGGCGGCGGCAACCGCTGCCTCGATGCCACGCTTGATGGACATCGGGTTGGTGCCGGCGGCAACGTTGCGAAGACCCTCGCGGACCATCGACCAAGCAAGGACGGTAGCGGTCGTGGTGCCATCACCAGCGACGTCATCAGTCTTCTTGGCGACTTCCTTGACCAGCTCAGCACCGATGCGCTCGTAAGGGTCCTCGAGGTCGATCTCCTTGGCGATGGAAACGCCGTCGTTGGTAATCGTGGGAGCGCCCCACTTCTTATCGAGAACGACATTGCGACCCTTTGGGCCGAGGGTGACGCGCACGGCGTCGGCGAGCTGGTTCATGCCCCGCTCGAGGCCACGGCGGGCCTCTTCATCAAACTGAATGGTCTTGACCATCATTCCTCCGGAAGACGTGGGTTGAGCAGTGGGGAAAGGCCATTGGCACTCTCCTACCGCGACTGCTAATTCAATCCCGAGGCAGTCCGTTTCACAACCGTTCAGTGACGAACGGCCGGGTTTCAGCCTCCGGCGACTGCCGGAACGATCGATACCGTTTCGCCATCGGGGACGGCTGTACCGAGGCCACCGATGAAGCGAATATCGTCGTCGCTCACAAAAACGTTGACGAAACGACGCAATTCACCCGCATCGTCGAGCAGACGCTCCTTGAATCCGGGATGAGCGGCCTCAAGATTGTCGAGTGCATCGCCGACGGTGACGCCGTCGACCGATACCTCACTTTGGCCTGCGGTAAGGGTGCGAAGGGTGGTGGGAACTCGAACGATGACGCTCATTGCAGGCCTTTCAGTAACACGCTGGCTAATCCCGACTGACCCTATCGGGATAGGGCCTATGGCTCCACTCACCGGCCGACGAAGTTCCTCTCTGAGGTGGGACCGAATCGCTCAAAAAGAGAGACGGGTCAGTCGGTCCGTCAACGAGTCGATGGGGTGATAGTCGGATCTACCCAGCCAGCCCCAAGGTTCACATGACCGTATTTCCCTCGCCTGCAGCGAAGACACGTCTCGCTGAACTCGTACATAGCCACATCACTCAGCCGTCTCCGCGAACGCGCCCACACGACTCCTTGCTCTAACCTGCCGAGGTGGGCAACACTCAGGAGAAGGCAGACTCAGGGAAAGACCCCCAGCATTCGAATGGTTTACCGTTCCCCGCGATCGTCTTGATCGCTGCGCTGACGATCTTCGGAGCAGTCACGGCAGTTCAATGGGTACTCGCTTCCCTGCTCGGCATTATCAAGTTCGGACTGCTGCTCGTGGTAGTCGTCGCGACCATCGGCTGGGTCATCTCCGCGAAAGCCAATCGCTGAGCGCTTCGGTCACACAGAACGAGGCCTCGGTAATCGCCCTGGCATTCCCGTAAATTTCGCTCAGATCAATCACCTCGATCGGCCAGTCGCGCTTTCGAGTCGGCGCAGTACTGCCGACTACGGCAACGACCGCTACGCCGGCCGCCTCGGCCAACCTCAGCACGCCACCGACTACCTTGCCCTCAAACGACGTGTTATCGAGCGCTCCTTCGCCAGTGACAACCAGGTCAACCGCTTCGATCTGGCCGTAGAGATCGACCTCTTCGGAAATCAACTCGAATCCATCACGAAGCGTTGCCCCCACCGCAGCGAGTCCTCCACCGAGGCCGCCCGCGGCACCGGACCGCATGAGCGCGCCTACGGCCACGCCGTGCTCACGCTGGTAGATCTCCGCGAGTCGATCGAGACGACGCGTCAGCAAGGCGATCTGCGCAGGGCTGGCACCCTTTTGCGGACCGAACACTGACGCAGCATCCGCAAAGAGCGTCGTCACGTCGCACGCGACTTCGAGATCAATCCCCCGGAATCGCGGCAGAGGCGCCATCGCCTTGAGAGCTCCCAGGCCGCCATCGGTCGTAGCCGAACCACCTAAACCCACCACGATGTGGCGGGCTCCCGCCTCTGCAGCCGCAGAGATTAGTTCGCCCGTGCCGGCCGTAGTTGCCTCCATCGGATCGTTGCCCTCGGCGCCGCCTGCCAACACAAGTCCCGATGCCTCCGCCATCTCAACCACGGCGTGATCAGCGCGGAGTCGCCAGCGGGCGCTGACCGGCTCGCCAAGCGGACCGGCCACTGTGGTCGCCCGGTTGGCGCCGCCGAATGCGTCAAGGGTGCCTTCCCCCCCGTCTGCCATTGGTTGGGCCATCGCAGTCCATCCAACGGCCATAGCGGCGGCCTCGATTGCCGTGCACGCCTCCGCTGCGCTCAGAGTGCCGCGGAACTTGTCAGGGCAAGCGAGGAGTCGCATAGCCCTCATGATGGGCCGACTCGCGCCGCGAACGGGACCTCAGCGATCCAGCTCGGACCGAACGAGAACGTCGGAGAACAGGCCTGCTCAACGGATTCCCCATCTCAAAAGGTCGAGCCGGGGACACGATCACGGACGTCGTTGTGTCTGCCTAGCCCAATGCCCGATCGCTACCGAGCACAACCCACACGTGGGCGTCCTCATTGCCGATCGCCTCGCCCTCTCTCACAAGCGCCACAGGATCAGCACCGGCGAGTCGGAGGTGAATCTCAGATCCACCGAGCGCTTCGGCTACACCAATGGCATCAGCGTCATAGCCGTCGATGTACCAGACGGTCGAGATATCAGTGGCCACTGCAGCGTTGACCGCAACAGCGACATAGCCGGCCGTCGTCAGTACCCCCGACTGCGTGCCGGCCAAGCCCGATTCACCAGCACCATTGGCAACCATCACCTTTACCTCACCAACAGGGCGAGCGGCAGGGGCGACCGGAGTCGGGTCTGTTGTGTCGTCCGTTGAGCCGTCGTCGACCGCAAGACTGTCGTCAGCGCCATCGTCGGAGCCGGTGCCCTCGTCCGTTGAACCGCTTGCGTTACCGGTATCGGTGGACGAGTCATCGTCTGAACTCGTATCCGTGCTGGGGCTGTCGTCCTGAATTGCCGAGACGCTGTCATCGCCGCCTACTCCACCTTTCCAGAGCAAGAGGAGACCAATCACCACAGCGACTGCAATAAGCGAACTACCTCGCGCCGCGGCATTGCCGGTGGAACGGGCAAAGGACCCATCGTTGGTTGCGTAACGTCCTGGGGCGGTCATTGGCTGAGCTCCTCATTGACCTTGGCCAGGATTTCCTGGCGGCTTTGGCGTCGTAGATTTCGCATCCGGCGCAGGCGGCGAACAACCATCGGGTCGTGCCTTTCTGCCTCGGGACGGTCGATCAATTCGTTCAGAAGCTCGTAGTAACGCGTGACCGTGAGGCCAAGCTGAGAAGCGATCGCCTCTTCTTTAGGACCGACTTCAGCCCACAACAATCGCTCAAATTCTAGGATCGCTAGATCACGTTCGGAGAGTTCCATTCCGACAGCCTGCCAGATTCTGCGCCCTGGGTGGCGCCGCATGCCTCTACGCTTGTTCTTGAGCCGGTTTCAACCGGCCTTGCCCGTGTAGCTCAGTTGGTAGAGCAGCTGTCTTGTAAACAGCAGGTCGCAGGTTCAACTCCTGTCGCGGGCTCTT
>JABIQM010000314.1 GCA_018699415.1 Acidimicrobiaceae bacterium | reverse complement strand
GCCACGTGATCTTCGTCGGCGTGAGCTGCGGCAGGTGGTTGAACGTCCAGCGCATTTGGGGCCACTGGTAATAGGTGCCATCGCGGAATCTGACGATCTTGTCGGGTGGCGGCGGGAAGCCGGCCATCCATTCAAGTTTCCGCGGGTCATCTTCGGTCATGGCGTCCGACCCTAGTTCTGGAAGAATGTCGACCATGAGCGACGGATTCGGCCATGCCCGCGAACGAGACCGACCGTGGGTGATGCGCACCTACTCGGGCCACTCGACGGCCAAGGCATCGAACGAGCTTTACCGGACGAATCTGGCTAAAGGTCAAGACGGCTTGTCGATCGCCTTCGACCTTCCCACCCAGACCGGGTACGACGCCGATCATCGGCTTGCCCGCGGCGAAGTCGGCAAGGTTGGAGTTCCAGTAGCGCACCTCGGTCATATGGGGGAGTTGCTCGACGGGATCCCGGTTGGCGAGATGAACACGTCGATGACAATCAACGCCACCGCGCCCTGGCTCTTCTCGCTGTACCTCGAGCACGCCGCCGCGCACGGCATAGCGGCAAGCGATCTGCGGGGCACAACCCAGAACGATCTGGTCAAAGAGTTCTTGTCTCGAGGTACCTATATCTACCCACCTGAGGCGAGCTGTCGCCTGACAGTCGACATGGTCACGTACTGCGCCAAGGAGGTTCCGAACTGGAACCCGATGAACGTGTGCAGCTACCACCTGCAGGAGGCGGGGGCCACACCGGTTCAGGAGATTGCGTACGCGTTGGCGACGGCGATCGGGGTACTCGACGCGGTCAAGGATTCCGGGCAGCTGAGCGACGATGAGTTCGTGTCGGCCGTGGCATCCATCTCGTTCTTCGTGAACGCGGGAATCCGGTTCGTGGAGGAGATCTGCAAGATGCGAGCATTCACGCAGATGTGGGATCACATTTGTGCAAATCGCTACATGATCACAGATCCGAAGGCCCGCCGGTTCCGCTACGGCGTGCAAGTCAACTCTCTTGGGTTGACCGAGTCACAGCCAGAAAACAACGTGCAACGCATCGTGCTGGAGGCGCTTGGCGTCACCATGTCAAAGCGGGCCCGCACCCGGTCGTTGCAGCTCCCGGCGTGGAATGAAGCGCTGGGTCTACCCCAGCCGTGGGACCAACAGTGGTCGCTGCGGATACAGCAGGTGCTCGCCCACGAGACCGACCTGCTCGAGTACGACGACATCTTCGACGGTTCGTATGTGATCGAAGGGCGGACCGCCGAGTTGGTTGTTGCCGCCCAGGCCGAACTCGATGAAGTACTGGGCATGGGGGGCGTCTTCGAAGCGATCCCTGAACTCAAGCGACGGCTAGTCGAATCCCACACCGAACGAATCCGGTTGATTGAAAGCGGCGAAATGACCGTCGTAGGCCAGAACTCATTCACCGAAACGGCGGCGTCGCCACTCGGAGGCACCGATGCCGTGCTGCGCGTAGACGCAGGCGTTCATGATGAAGTTTTGGCTGACCTCGACGCGTGGCGAGCCGCTCGGGACGAGGATGCTGTGGCCGCCGCTCTCGACGAGCTGCGAAAGGTTGCCGCTAGCGACGACAACATCGTGCCCGCGACCCGAGCGCTTGCCCGGGCGGGGGGTACGACGGGCGAGTGGGCCGGCGCATTGCGTGAGGTCTTTGGTGAATACCAGGCCCCAACCGGTGTTGGTGCTGCATCGGGCCTGGGCTCGACTGGTCTTCGCCACGTTGCCGAGCGGTGCAAGGGGCTCGCTGGTGGTCCGCCGCGGTTCCTTGTGGCCAAGCCCGGTCTCGACGGTCACAGCAACGGGGCCGAACAGATCGCCATTGCCGCTCGAGACGCCGGTATGGAAGTCATCTACCAAGGCATCCGCCACACCCCCGAGCTCATTGCCCAGGTCGCAGCCGACGAAGACCCTGACGTGATCGGCCTTTCGATCCTGTCGGGCTCTCATCTTGAGCTTGTGCCCGACGTGCTGCGGGCGCTCCAGGCGGCGGGCGTCTCCGCCCCGGTCGTGGTCGGCGGAATCATCCCCGAGCAAGACCGCCCGATTTTGGCCGCTGCCGGTGTTGCGGCGGTCTACACACCGTCCTCCTTTGAGCTCGCGCCCATGATGGGGGAGATCGTCGATCTGGTCGAATCCGAACGATCGAGTACTGTGCCCGAGAGCTAACATCAGGGGAGCGACCGTGACGGATACCGCGTCCGGGCGAAATGATTACGATCTCTTCGGCGAGGCCTATGTCGCAGACCCGGCACAGTCGTGGGCGCGATTTCGGGACGAGTGTCCGGTCGCTCATTCGACTGAGTACGGCGGCTCATGGATGCCCGTCCGCTACGACGATGTCACCGCGGCGGCCCGCGATGTCGAGACGTTCGTGTCGAGCAAGGGCGTCAGCGTTCTGAAGATCGCCAACGCGGCGGACTCTGAAGTCGTGAGCGCTGGTGGCCCGCCGATTGGCGTCGATCCTCCAATGCACACCTGGACCCGGCGGCTGCTCTTGGCTGGGTTGTCGCCCACGTCAGTCCAGTCATACGAGGTAGGAACGCGCGAACTATGCCAGCGTCTGGTGGCGAAGCTCGTGGACCGCGGTCATGGCGATGCGGCCGTCGACTATGCCCAACAGCTCCCCGTTCGAGTGATCGGTGCGCTGCTTGGGGTCCCCGAGCAGGACAGTGATCGGTTCGTCACGTGGGTGCGCCAAATTCTGGAATTCGCGCATGATGTCGATGGCCGAAAGAAGGCGATCGGGGAGCTGAACGACTACATGCGTGTGCAGGTCGCTGATCGGCGGCTCAATCCGGGCGACGACATTCTCAGCCACCTCGTAACCGTGGAAGTCGAGGGAGAGCCTGTGCCCGAGGATGTGATCCTCGGCGAGGCTGCGCTATTGCTTGTCGCCGGGGTCGACACGACGTGGAGCGCTATCGGGTCCTCGCTCTACCACCTGGCCTCACATCCGGACGATCGTCGTCGTCTCGTCGCCGAGCCGGAACTTC
>JABIQM010000206.1 GCA_018699415.1 Acidimicrobiaceae bacterium | reverse complement strand
AGGCGACCATGGGGGAAACGTGGGCCGGGTCGTACGGATCGAAACCGGTTTCGGGCTTCTTGAACCTGTCGATCGACTCGTTCATTTGGGTTCGAGCCCTCGGTGCAATGCAGTTGGCAGTGACCCCGTAGCGACCAAGTTCCTTGGCGAGAATGAGAGTCATCGTGACGATGCCACCCTTTGCCGATCCGTAGTTGAGCTGAGCGGGGCCGCCGAAGAGACCGCTTTCACTGGTGGTGTTGATGATCCTGCGAGGGCGCAGCGCGGCTCCGTCGGGGAGACTCTTTGCCGTTGCCCGCCAATATTTGCTCGCGTGATGGGCGGTTGCCGCGTGACCTTTGAGGTGGACATCGACGACGAGGTCCCATTGGTTTTCGGTCATCGAGAAGCTCATGGCATCTCGCAAGAGGCCAGCGTTGTTGACGATGATGTCGAGTTCGCCGAAGGTGTCGAGAGCGGCGTTGACGAGTTCGCCAGTGGCGTCCCAGTCGGCGATGTCACTCTGGTGAGCGATCGCGACCCCACCGTTCGCGGAGATGGCCTCGGTGACCTCTATGGCCGAGTCCACAAGGTCGTTTACAACGACCGAGGCTCCCTGCGCGGCGAGTAGTTCTGCATGGCAGCGGCCGACGCCTTGCCCTGCTCCTGTGACAATTGCGACTTTGCCGTCGAGTGCACCCACGTGGGTCTCCCTGGATCGTTTCTGACGTTGATTCAGATACTAGGCAGTCGCGGCTACCGTTACCTCGTGCAGTCGGCAAGGCCATTCACCTCCGTGTCCATCCCCCTCGGGCGATCCAAAGACCGCGATGTGCTGGCGGACCGAGCCCGTCGAGCGGAGGCCTTGGGCATCGATGCCGTCTTCGTCACGGATCATCCCGCGCCTCCAACGAGCTGGCTGGAGAGTTCTGGGCACCCAACGCTTGACCCGTTCGTAGCGCTGAGCTTCATCGCTGCCGCCACCACAACGCTGAGGGTGCACACCAATCTCCTCGTGCTTCCCTATCGACACCCGTTGGCGACGGCGAAGGCGGTGGCGTCACTCGACTCGCTTTCGCACGGCAGGCTGATTCTTGGTGTTGGCGTCGGCTACCTCGCCGAGGAGTTTGCCGCGCTCGGTCTCGACGTGGACGAGCGTGGCGCCATGATGGAAGACGCCCTCATCGCAATGCGTCAGGCGTGGAAGGGAGAGCCGTTTGGCCAGCACGACACCGTGGTCGCCCCCGTACCTGCACAACATCCACATCCTCCAATCTGGGTTGGCGGTAACTCGAGAGCGGCGATGCGGCGGGCAGTGCGCTTTGGTCAAGGCTGGTCGCCAATGCCGAGTCCAAAATCAGCTGCATCATTTCTGGGGACCCCGGGGATCGAATCGGTTGACGACCTTGGCGCCCGCATTGCGATACTGCACGAGATCGCTGCCGCAGAAGGTCGCACCGATCAGCTGGATGTGGCCGTCATTCCGACCTCCCTGTCAGGGTTCGCTCATGGCGCTTCCATATCGGACACCGATGTCCTCGAGGAGATAGTGGCCTTGCGGTCTGTTGGAGCGACAGCGCTCGTTGTTTCGCTTCCTGATGATAGCTGGGATGACCGTATTGAATGGCTTGCCAATAAGGTTCTAGCCAAAATCTGATACCGTTTCAGAAACGCGTGAAATCAAGGCCCAGGAGGGCAAATCCGGTGACGATAGCTCCTGAATCACCCAGTCAAATCGAGCTGCCGAATATCGTCAGCGTTGACGATCACGTCGTCGAACCACCGCACCTTTTTGAGACCTGGCTGCCCGCGAAATTCAAGAGTCATCCCGATGTTCCCCGTGTCGAACGGCGGGGTCTCGCGGGCATGAAATACCTGGGGGGTACGAAGTACGACTTCGACTGGCAAGACGATGCTCCCAAAGCCGACTGCTGGCTCTACGAAGATCTCATTGCCCCGCACAAAAGGCACGTGGCCGCAGTGGGGTTCAGCCGAGACGAAATGACCGCATCGCCGATCACCTATGACGAAATGCGACCCGGCTGCTATGAGCCCAAAGCGCGTGTGGAAGACATGTTGTTCGACGGCGTAGATGCATCACTCTGCTTCCCGACAATGCCCCGTTTTTGTGGACAGACCTTCTCCGAAGCCAACGACATGGACCTTGCCATGGCCTGTGTCGAGGCCTACAACAACTGGATGATCGAAGAATGGTGTGGCGACGCCGGCGGTCGCCTCATTCCGTTGCCGATCATCTCGCTTTGGGACGTAGAGGCCGCGGCTGCGCAGGTTCGGGGCAACGCGGCCCGAGGTTGCACCGCAGTCGCCTTCAGTGAGATCCCGGCCAAGCTCGGTCTGCCCACGCTTCACAGCGGTTACTGGGAGCCCTTCTTCGAAGCATGTGAAGAGACGCAAACAGTCATCTGCATGCATATCGGGTCGTCATCGCAGATGCCGGCGACGTCACCTGACGCCCCGCCTGCGGTAGCGGCGACCCTGAGCTTCGGTAACGCCATGAGTTCCCTTAGCGACTTCCTCTTCTCGGGTGTGCTCGTGCGCCATCCGAACCTGAAGCTGGCGTACAGCGAAGGCCAGATTGGCTGGATCCCCTACATCCTCGAGCGTGCCGACGACGTCTGGCATGAACACCGGGCCTGGGGCGGCGTGAAGGACATTATTCCCGAGCCTCCGTCGACCTATTGGTTTCGACAGATCTACGGATGCTTCTT
>JABIQM010000311.1 GCA_018699415.1 Acidimicrobiaceae bacterium | reverse complement strand
TGTTGAAACCGGAGGCAGCCATCAAGATGTTGCCCATGCTCGGCCGGTCCGCCCAAGGCCCACGGCGATGAGCGCCCGGAAGGTTGAGCAAGACAATGTCTGGTTTCAGCTCGCAGAGCACGTCATACCCGAGCCCCATACGGTCAAGGGCTCCGGGGCGGAAGTTGTTGACGACGATGTCAGCTGTGGCGATCAACTCCTTGACCAAAGCGAGCCCGTCATCGGTACCAAGGTTGACACTCAGCGACTGTTTGCCAACATTGACGCTGTTGTGCAGCCCACCCATATCGGGATCCGGGGTGCCATCGGGCCCGATCTGGCTTCGCATCGAGTCGGGCCTGGTCGATGACTCGATACGAATAACCTCGGCACCAAAACTGGCCAGTGTCCGTGTCCCGAGCGGGCCCGCCAGTACCCAGGTGAGGTCCACGACTCGAAGGCCCTCGAGTGCACGGGCCGGGTCGAGGGGTGCCGACCCGTGAGATTGACTGGGCGCAAACTCACCCAACTCATCGAGTAACGCCTGATGTTCCCCGAGCGCGGGGGCTCGTCGGATCTCGATCGATTCGCGCATCCCATCGATGGGTGATCGCACGAAGGCGACAGCGTGGCCCAGCAACTCATTCTCCACCTTGAGGAACTGTTCGTTGACGACGTACTGCTCGGTTCGTTCAAGATCGTCAAACCCCAAAACCGGGAGACAGACAATGTCGGCCGCAAGAGCCCCGGCCACGAACTCATCGCGAGTCAAGGCGCCGGCTAATGCCAGCGTTGTAGCGGAGACCGGGTTGTCCTTGCGGGGGGCGCTGAGCATCGCCCAGTGCCAGTCGTCGCTTGTCATCCCGTGGTCGATCCCGACCCGCTCCGCCCAGTTCAAGAAACCGTCAAACCGATCAGGGCGAACCAGATGCCCCACATAGCCGCCGTCGGCACAGCGCAGCGCTTGCGACAGACCAGGGCGACGCGGGATGCGGTTGTGCCAGACCCATTGCGAAGGCGTGGCCGTCTGCATCACCGCCATGAGCACCGCTTCCTGTAGGGAGACGTCGAGATGAACGCCCGCCCCCGCCCCCTGAAGCGCGACCGAGATGCCGGAGGCGGCGATGAGACCGGCCATCGCAGCGGAAACATCAGACCCACCCTGCACGGGTGTCCCCTTCGGCTCGCCGCACAACCACACCAGACCGCCGGCGGCGCAGGCAATAAGGTCCGTTGCCTTCCAATCTCGCCACTCGGCATCGAGGCCAAACGGGGTGACAGAGCAATGGACGAGCTCAGGGTTGAGTCCAATGAGCCAGTCGTGGTCGAGTTGCCCGTTGTCGATCACCACGTTCGCCGACGCCGCCAGGTTGTCGAACAGCGGGTCGGACGGGTTGAGAACAACGGAGCGTTTGTTGGCCGAGAAGTACTGGTGTGCGGCTGACGCGTCGGGAGCGACAAAGGGGGCCAATCTGCGGATCGAATTGCCATCCTCCGGCTCAACCATGATCACGTCGGCACCGAGATCTGCCAGTATGCGGCCGGTTAGCGCCGCCGACCGGTCTGCGAGATCGAGGACTCGAACGTCCGAGAGCGAACCACTCACTGGGGCAGCGGGATCATGAGCGTGCCAACCATCACTGTTGGGCCGTCGACCAGATCAACTTGAAGATCAAAGGCAACCCGATCCGATTCGGTCGCTGTCACCGTGGCCGTCGCAATGATGTGGCTGCCGTCCTCAGTCGGAGCCTTCCATCGGAAGTCGAAGTTTGCTCCGTGCAGCAACGACTCAATGCCGAACTCCTGCATCACCGCCTCGAGCGCAAACGCGGCCACATGTGAACCGCCGGCGATCGGCCGACCGAGACCGGCTTTCTTGGCTTCTTCTGGATCGGAGTGGATCGGATTGTCCGGATTGTCGGTGTCACGAGCCCTCATCATGGCGAGCGTCATCGGGACTTCGATACCGCCCAGCGTCTGGCCGACCTTCGCAACCGCAAGTGAATCAATATGAGGATTGCGACGAGCGGCATCCCAGTCTGGCTCGGGCGCTGGAGTGTTCTCGATAGGGAGCCCTTCGTGAGAGTCAACCAGCGAACGATCCGGCTGGTAGCGGAACAGCCCCGTGGTGAGGTTTGTGGCAAAGCATTCACCAGCATGGTTCCGCGAGGTCGCTCGGGTCGTCGAATATGCACGACCCTTGCGCGCATATGTCCCCGTCGATTCACCCGTCACCTCCCACACGTCATCGACAACCAAGGGACGATGAATGGTGTAACGCTCGCGGACCCAGATCTTCCCTGCGGTGCCACTCGCCTTTCGTTCACCATCAGGCCGGGGCGTACGCGGTTGGTTGGAGATCAACGCCAGCGTCATGCCAGTAATCAAATCGGGCTGAACAAACCCTGCCGTGACCAGCCTTCGTGTCGCGTCGCCATACGAGCCCATGCCCTCAGCCGCGCCTTGAATCTTTTCATCACGGAATGGGCCCTTCACCGGGACGAGCGTCCGAGGAAAGTTCGTCATGGAGTGACAGTAGCTCTACTCGAGAACTCGACGCGGTTCGACAACAGGCGCCGTGGACGGTAACGATCTCGACGTGACCGAATTTTCCCTCACCCCCGAACACGTCAACGAAACAATCCATCAACACTGGCCGGCAAGCATTCACGAGTGCGTCGAGGTTGGGCCGACACACGCTCTCGCGCGTTGCCTCATTGACCAGGACTCACTTCGGCCCGGGGGGTTCGTGGCTGGCCCTTCCCAGTTTTCGATCGCAGATGTAGCGCTTTGGTATCTCAGCTTTTCTGCCCTTGGTCGAGTCGAGCCGATGACGCTCACATCCGAGTTGTCAATCCGGTTTCTGCGCCCCGCGCAAGGACGAGTGATGTGGGCCCGAGCAGACCTGGACAAAGCAGGCCGCAGCTCGGTAGTTGGCACGGTGAAGATCTGGATGGATGACCGACCGAACCGTTTGGTGTCCACTGCCCAAGGAACGTACGCACTCCCCGCACCGGCGCGGCCCGGCCTCTAGCCCGCCCGGACTGCTCGAGCGACTTCGCCCCACTTACCGAGCTCGGTGGGGTCCTTCCGCATCTGCGGGCCACCCAGGTACATGACGACACGGCCTGCGGTGCCCTTGTAGCGCTCGAGCAAGGCGTCAGCCATCTCGTCCCAACTGGACACAAGGGCGTAGTGGCCGAGCATCTCATCGGTGATGACGTCGCCGATGGTGGCAAGATCACCAGCCTTAAACTTGTCGCGAATTTTGGCTGTGGTCCCCTCGAAGCCGAGGTCGTCGAACTGGAACGCGTAGTTGGGCGTCGATCCGTAGAAGGCAATCTGACGCTTCGCCTGGGCGGTGTAGACCGCTCGTTCTTCCGGCGTGTCACCCGGGCAGGCGAAGACGGGGATGATCAACTCGAGGTCATCAACATTGCGGTCAGCCTTCGCCGCGCCCTCAGCCAAGCCAGGGAGCAGACGATTCTCGATGTAGTGCATCGAATGCAACGGATGTACGTGGACACCGTCAGCGACCTCACCTGCCACCTTCGTCATCACCGGACCAACAGCTGAGATGTCTACCGGGGTCGGGTGGTCGTGGGCACGAGGCGCCCAATCCGGGGGCAGCAACGACAGCTCGTAGAAGTCGCCTTCGTGGTTGAGCTTCTCCTCTCGGTTGAACGCTCGAACGCATGCCTTGACCGCCAATACATAGTCACGCAGTCGAGCTGCGGGCCGATCAAACTCGCTGCCGTACCGCCGAGTGACGTGAGCTTTCACCTGGCTGCCGAGTCCGAGCCGGAACTGCCCTCCGGTATTCGCTGCCATCTCATAGGCCACGGCGGCCGAGACCATCGGGCTACGTGGGAACGCCACCGCAATGCCAGTCGTAAAAAAGAGTTCGGGTGCCGCCATCGATGCCGCAGTGATGCTCATCCACGGCACCGAACTCGTCTCTGTATAGAGCAAGCCGGAGAAACCAGCGCCCTGCAGTTTGCGGGCGAGGTCAGCCGACTCCGCCCAGGACAAATTGTTGCCGCCGGTCATCAGATCGAATTCCATAAACCGTGAGCGTAGTTTCAGCTGCCGTCGCCGACCTCTCTCGGAAGCGACTCATCAGCACCCCACGCCGACCACGAGCCGACAAAGAGCTTGCCGTCGTCAAGCCCCGCCCGCCGCATGGCCAAAAGATCGATGCACGCTGACACGCCACTACCGCAGTAGGCGACAACATCGCCAGAGTGAGCTCCGATATCCTCGTAGTGAGCAGCGAGCTCCTCTGGGGGGCGAAGCCGACCTGCGGCGAGGTTGTCCGTTGCCGGAGCAGACCGTGCTCGCGGCACATGGCCGGGCCGTGGGTCAATTGGGCCACCGTGGGCAAATCGGTCCGCTGATCGAGCGTCGAGGATCGTGAGATCCGAGCCGAGCGCATCTGCCAACTGGGCCTTGGTCATGATGCGGTCCGCGGGCCACGGCGTCGCGGCGAACGGGGCCGGAGCAGGCTCGACGGGTGCGGTCGCAAGCGGCCCGTCCCATGCGGCGATGCCACCATCGAGGATGGCCACTTCATGGCCGAGCGCATCGAGCATCCACCACAGGCGGCCGGCAATTACACCGCCGACATCGTCATAAGCCACGACACGGGTCGTCTCGCCGATACCGAGACGGCTCATCGCTGAGGCGAAGTCAACGGGATCGGGAAGCGGGTGGCGACCACCTTCGAGTGACGCCGGAGCCGCAAGATCAGCATCGATATCGGCCCACACGGCGGAAGGGATATGACCGCTTTCGTAGACCCTCTGGCCTGAGCGACCGTCCAGGTACCACCGGCAGTCCACAACGGCGAGATCTACCTCACCGAGATGATCCGCCAACCATTCAGCGCTGACAACTGGCCCGAAATCGCTCATCAAATTGGCCTATCGCCGATAATCGTCACGCGCTCAACTTGGCGGGTCTCAGGCCAGTAGTCGTTGGTGGCGAAATGCTGCACCGCGCGGTTGTCCCACATAACAAAGGTGTCAACCTCCCACCTGATTCGACATTGCACCGATGGATTCATGATCTTGCGCTCGAGATACCGGATGATCTCCAAACTCTCGTCTTCTGGGACGCCCTCGATATGTGAGACGAAGATGCGGTTCGTATAAATCGAACGCTTGCCTGTCTCTGGGTGGGTTCGTACAACAGGGTGACGCGCCGGCGGGTATTTGCGCTGCATTTCCGTTTGTTTCTCCGGCGACAGATCGCGGCCAAACGTCCGGGTGAAGTCATGGATCGCAACGAGAGGATCGATTCGTTCCTTCCACTCGTCGGAAAGATCGTCGTAGGCGGCGCCGGCATCGGCGAAGCACGTGTCGCCTCCAACTGGAGGGATCACAACACCGCGAAGGATAGAACCCATCGAGGGCTCCTGTCGCCACGTCACATCGCTGTGCCAAATCGACGCAGCGTTCTGATCCTCTGGCGTCGATGAAAGGCTCACGATTTCAGGATGGCCGGTCTTGCCCTGAGCGAACGGGTGAACCTCGAGATCGCCGAACAGGCGCCCAAAAGCGATGTGTTCCTCAACGGTGATGTGCTGGTCACGCACAACCAGTACCTTGTGATCGAGCCATGCCTTGCAGAGCTGGTCAAAGGTCTCCCCGTCGACACTTGCCATATCGACACCGGAGACCTCCGCTCCGAGCGTTGCAGTAATGGGTTGAAGGTTGATACTCATCTGACTGCCTCTTTTCCTCTCCAGCGTGGCACGATCAATGCGTGGATGCCCTAACCCTACGCACCGAGCGCCTCGTGCTTCTGCCTCTCGGGGTTCCAGATCTGGACGAAGCCGCTGCGCTCTACAGCGATGAATCGGTGATGCGCTACGCCGATGGCGGGACGCGCGACCGTCCCACCGCAGCTCGCCAGCTCGAGGCCAACGAGCGTTGCTGGAGGTCTGATGGATGGGGACTCTGGGCGGTGCGAAACGCGGAGACCGGCGCCTTCATCGGCGAGTGCGGGTTCCGTCGCATTACCGATGTCCCAGGCGCCACGGTCGAGTTCTCATGCACCATCAGCCGTCGTAACTGGGGACAAGGATTCGCCGCCGAAGCCGGCAACGCCGTCCTGTACGACGGCTGGGACCGCCTGAAGGGCGATCTCGTCCATGCCGTCGTTCCCCACGACAATCGGGCTGGGGGTCAGATGTTGCGAATGCTCGGATTCCGTCGTCTCGAAGATCAGTTGATCCACGGCGAAGAGCAGCAAGTCTGGGACCTCCAGCGGCTGAACTGACGCCGCTCACAACTTCAGCACACGGCGCTCGCTCCCTCTCGGCGCGCGTTCTACCCAGAAAGCAGCTCAATCACAGAAGCATCAGGGCCTCCCGACCGATTCAGTCGCGGCGGCTTCGGTCGTATTCGACAACTAGGTTTCCACCGTATGAGTTGGTGGCCGACAGTGATCTTGATCGTTGCAGTGCTGGCGCTGCTTGTGGCAATCCACGATCTTTCTCAGAAGCGGCATGCCATCCTGCGAAACTTCCCAATCGTCGGACACTTCCGCTACATGCTCGAACGGGTCGGGCCCGAACTGCGGCAGTACATCGTCGCCGACAATGACGAGGAGTTACCGTTCTCTCGAGACAATCGCCGATGGGTGTACGCGTCGGCGAAGGGCGCAAACGCCTACTTCGGCTTTGGTACCGATAATCGGATGGACGAAACGGGCTACCCGTTCTTCCACCACGCAGCCTTCCCCATCGACGGCGATGCGGACGAACCAATCCCATCGCTCAAGATTCTCGGCGAGTGGAGAGATCGTGCTGACGCCTTCCAGCCAACCTCGATCATCAACATCTCGGCTATGAGCTTTGGCTCGCTTTCCAGTGCCGCGATCGAAGCCCTGAACCGGGGCGCTGGACTTGCCAGCTGTATGCACAACACCGGCGAGGGTGGAATCAGCGCTCATCACCGCCACGGTGGCGATCTGGTCTTCCAGATAGGAACTGGGTACTTCGGCGCTCGCAACGGCGACGGTCGGTTCTCGATCGACACCATGCTCGCGTCGATGGAGGGCACACCAACCCGGGCCATCGAACTCAAGTTGAGCCAGGGAGCGAAGCCAGGGCTTGGCGGATTGCTCCCCGGCTCCAAGGTCACCAGAGAGATCGCGAATGCCCGCGGTGTGCCCGTCGGCGTGACCGTTCGCAGTCCTGCCCGACACAAGGAGTTCGGCGACATCAAAGGGCTGGTCAACTTCGTCGAGCGGATCGCCGATGCTGCCGGTGTGCCGGTCGGCATCAAGTCCGCCGTCGGTGATCCCCACTTCTGGAGCGAACTGGCTAACGAGATGCGACAACAAGACAAGGGCCCCGACTTCATCACAGTTGATGGTGGGGAAGGCGGAACAGGCGCCGCGCCGCTGCTGTTCGCTGATCACGTTTCTTTGCCGTTCTATGACGCATTCGAAGTTGTGCACCGAGCGTTTCATGCTGTTGGCCTCACCGGTCATGTGACATTCATCGGTTCAGGGAAACTCGGCTTCCCTGCCCCGGCTGCACTTGCTCTAGCCGCCGGCGCCGACATGATCAATGTCGGTCGCGAGGCAATGCTGGCCGTGGGATGCATCCAAGCGCAGAAGTGCCACACCGGACACTGCCCCACTGGCGTCGCTACGCAGAATGCCCGTTTGGTGCGAGGCCTCGACCCCACCGACAAGTCGGTACGAACAGCCCGCTACATCGGCGCGCTGCGCCACGACTTACGAGCCCTTGCCCACGCTATGGGCCACGACCACCCCGCAAAGATCACCCCGGACCAGATCACGATCCGTTGAGCGGGGATGGGGATCAGATCCCCGATGGCACGGTCAGCTCCAGGATTCGGGGTCGGCGGGGTCCCCGAAAAGTTCGATGTTGTTATATGCCGGGTCTGGTTCAATGCTTGCGCCAGCAGGCCAGATACCTGCGGCCGTCGCCACCTCGTGGCGATCGCCACCGCTTCCCCATTGCACAAAGGCGAAGATGGCGTCAGGGTTGGTGAAATCCTGGGCGGTGTACAGCGCAGCCTCCCCACCCGTAATGTTCAGCCCGCCCATCGTCACAGCGTCGATCTTGGCCGCACCACCCGCGGGGATGATGCCACCTTCGACCATCTCACCGAGGTCGACGTAGGTCGGGAACTGGCAGAGAATGATCCCATCAAGAGATGCGTCGGTGTCGCCATTGTTGACGATCTGGACGAAGCCCGCATCACCAAACTCGACCAGGTTGATCTGAAGGTTGGGAATTTCCGTGGCCGCTTCGGGGATTGTGACCGTGGTGGTCACAGCGGTGGTCCCTGGGGCATCGTCAACGGTGACGGTGGACGAGGCACCCGGGTCACCGACGGGAAAGGCTTCATCGCTGTCGACACCGCATGCAGAGGCCAGCATCACCACCATGAGCACCAGGGCCATCCATCGTTGCTTTCGACGCATAGCGCTCTTCTCCCTGACTCGATCTCATTGATGACAGTAGCGCCGCGCCGTCGGTGACTGAGGTCAGCTGAGAATCAAAACGCGCTACCGGGCGGCGGGGGAGGAGAGCCTCGATATCAAATCCGGGGGACGGTACCGGATGAGAAGAACACAAGGGCCCCGGTGAGGGCATTCGCCACCCACCGGGGGATCTCTATGGACCGCCGCCCGAAAGCTAGGTCCATTGTGTCTGATTTGGGCAGAAAAGTTCGTCGGGCAAACGACGCATAGAGCGTCATTTGGCTGACAGAATGACAACTAGAGGCCGCAATCGCGGCAAGTTGTCACCGCTACGTATCGACGTCGCCCGAATCGACGGCGTCAGACTCAGTTGCGGAAGACATATCGACGTCGGCCAACAGCGCCGCCATCTGCTCCTCAAGTGTGGCTGCCTCCACACGATTGGGCGGATCCTCGGCTAGGGCAGCGTCTCGAGCGGCAAACAGACGAGCGACCTCGGCCAACACCGCTGCGGGTGTCACTGGCACCGGATCATCTGGGGTTTCATCGGTATCAGGCTCATCAGGCTCATCAGGCTCATCTCCTTCGACAGCAGTCGGCGTCGCTCCGAGGATGTCGCTGAAGTCAGCACCTGGGAACAACTGGCTCAACGCGTCACCGAGATTTTCGCCGATGGCGATCTGTTCACCCTCACCGATCGTGACAATCACGGCCTCCAACGTCGGAACCGACGAGGTGCCCTCGGCCGCGACATAGAGCGGACGGACCCAAAGGATCGAGTCGGCGATCGGCAACAGCACAAGATCACCGAATTCGACCTGCGATCCTGAATCATCAAGCAACGTGAGCCGACTGGAGATCTCCTCGTTCTGCGCTATCGCAGACGCGATCAGCACCGGGCCAGGTGCGTCAGCAGACGTGATCTCATAGCTCACCAGGCGAGAGGTGCCATCGGCTCTCGTCTCACCGATCATGAAGGCTTCGAGTTCGCGACGATTGTCGTTCTCGTCGAACGGCACAAAGCTTCGCAACGTAACAAAGCTAGGTTCATCCTCGCCCGGCAGCTCGAGAAGCGTGAAGTACGGGTCGACGCGTCGCTCGCGGCTCGTGGACAGCCCAGTGTCCTCATCGGTGAACGTCTCGCTGGTGGACCCCGCAATGACTTGACGACCTGGGTTCTGAGCGACTGCCCAATCCTCACTGCCCACGATCAGGCTCACCGGATCATCTACCTGATAGCGGGCCCACATGTTGGTCTGAATTCTGAATAAATCCTGGGGGTATCGCAGATTGTCCCGCAGGCCCTCGGGCATATCGTCGAAGTCCGTGAAGAGATCAGGGAACGCAGAACGCCAGGCATCGATGACCGGATCTTTGACAGGCATGGTGTAGAAGGTGACATCGCCGTCATAGGCGTCGACCACTGCCTTCACAGAGTTGCGGACATAATTGAACCGCGCACCGTTGAGATCGCCTTGGACCATGCCACTTGCGTCCGCTCGCTGCGAATACGGGAAGCGGTCCGACGTGGTGAATGCGTCGATCACGTAATGGATTCGACCTTCGACCACCACGGGATATGCGTCAGCGTCAAACTCAAGGAACGGCGCAAGTTTCGCCACACGTTCATGAACGTCACGAGTGTAGATCACCCGGGTTTCATCGGTGACAAAGTTGGAGATCAGCGGCTCAATCTGCCCAAACCGCATGGCAAACGCGGCCCGGCGTAAGAGGGAGCCGAGTTCGACCCCACTCTCGCCTTCGTAGCGCGTGAGCACGTTCTCGCTTGTTGCACTGTCGACATAGTCGATCTCGTCAACGCTCGTGCCGACGAGGGCATAGCCGTCGAGCCCCTCACCGTGATACACCTGCGGCGTCTCAAGTCCGAGGTCAATGCTCGGATCGGTGCTTAGTGGCAAACCACCGACCAGGAAGTTTGGTCGACCTTCGCCAGTTGTGGCGTTGGCTTGAGCAAGCGCGATGCCATAGCCATGGGTGAGCCGGACATGCTCACGTTCCCAGCTGAGATCGGTGAGGTTGAGCTCACGCACGCCCAGTACGACCTGTGTGACCTGGCCCTCGATGAGATATCGGTCGGTATCAAGGGTCGCGTCGAAGTCGGACTGGCTACTGCGCTGTTCGACAAAGGCCAAGCTGCCGTTGAAGCCGTAGAACTCCCGTTCAGCTTGGAAACGCTCAAAGGTCGGATGACTCACAAGCGGATCAAGGACACGGGCATTTCGAACCGTGTCGGCGTGAGCACGAATCTCCGCTTCTGTCAGGTCCTCGCTGTAGTCGTAGGACGCTTCCATCAGATCAAGATCGGGCACCAGCCCGAAAGCGTCGCGCGTTGCTGAAATATTCCGTTCGGTGAACTCCGCCTCGCGGGTGGTTTCGTTCGGCTCCACTTGGAAGCGCTGCACGAACGCCGGATAGATCCCGCCCATGACGATCGCGGTGAACGACCACAAGCCGACAGCCAGGATCGGCATGACCCAGCCACGGAGACGCAAGTTGATCACCAGCAGCACCACGGCGCACAACGAGATCGCGATCAATAGCGACGTAGCCGGCAGCTGTGCGTTGATATCGGTGTACAGGGCACCGTCCACGACACCTCGAGTCGAGACGGTCAGTTCATAGCGGCCCAACCAGTAGTCGGCGGCCTTCACCAGCGCTAGCACGGCAAGGATCGCGCTGAGGTGGACCTTCACATGCGGGGTCACCCGATCCGCACCGATCACTGCCAACCGGATCCCACCATTGAGGTAGTGGGCGATCGCCGTGAGAATAAAGATGATCATGATCGCCGCGAACGCCCAGTTGACGACAAAGCTCAGGAACGGGAGTTGGAAGATGTAAAAGCCGATGTCCTTGCCGAACTGCGGATCCGTGACTCCGAAATCCTGACGGTTGACAAACAGCAGCCACTCTTCCCATCGACTGCCCACGCCCGCTGATCCGATCAGCGCGAAGAGCGCCGAAATACCCACGCGAACGATTCCGGTCCGACCAGCCGTGACCTCGTAATAGCGAGCCAGTAGCTCTTCTTCGGGACCAGGCTCCCGCACTTCTGGCGCTCCACGGTCGGCGATGAACAGGTTCGCGAACATGAACACGAAGAACGTGCCTGCGAAGATCAACGTGAGCGCGATCTTGGCCCCGAGCACACTCGTGAACACATCAGTGCGGGCGAGCGAGTCGAACCACAGGTAGTCCGTATAGAAGCCCGCGATCCCCCGAAGGGAGAGGGCGAACACGACGAAGGCAGCAATCAGAATCGCGAAGAAGACTCGGCTTCGCCTTCCAAATCGAGATTGCCGGGATGGGGGGAGATCTTCAACACGACGCATGAGGCCCTAATCCTACCGGCCTGGCTCGACCGGATGCGATCGTCGTGCTCGTAAGCGACTCAGTCAGCGGCCACGAGACGACACGTGCACGTTGGATGCGCGGGCGGATGAGCATGCCCGGTTGGGAACGGCTGACCCGCATCGACAGGACCCTGCAATTCGTTGTCCAAACAATCAGGACCGCACAAACCATCCGGAACACACACCCAACGCACCTGGCCGGCAGCGACTGCGATGACGATAAGCCCATGCGCTGCGGACACCACTGCGTCGGCAGCCTCCGGCACCCTTCGGCTGCGTGACTCCCGGTAAAGACCACGCACCGTGTCGGACAGTTCATCAGGGTCGTCGGTGACGTCGGCAACCTCGCGGAGCCGCTGGTGGACAGGCTCAATGACGATGCTTGCCATGACGTCCAGTGCCGCATCAAGGTCGACACCAATTGGAGCGTCGAGCTCAGCAGCAAGGCCGAGAAGAACCGGTCGAATCACTTGGTCGTAGGGATCGCGGGCGCCACCGGCATCAACCACGGGGCTGATCGCCTCTGCGCCACTTCTGCGAACGCCATCAAGCAACGTGCCCTGTTCGTCGACCACAACCTTTTTCATCGCACGACTCGCCGCCGCAACCGCCTTATTCACCATGGCGACAACAGGATCCTCTGGCTCTGGCTCTGGCTCTGGCTCTGGCTCTGGCTCTGGCTCTGGCTCTGGCTCTGCCTC
>JABIQM010000309.1 GCA_018699415.1 Acidimicrobiaceae bacterium | reverse complement strand
GTTTCAGATAGCACTATGAGGCGGATAGTTGGCGGAGCGCTCTGTGTGCTCGTTTTGGCGACATCTTGTGGCGGTGCAAACGAGGGGGCAATGCCGTCCTCGACAAGTTCGTCAACCACATCAACAACGGTGACTGAAGCGCCAACCACCTCCTCGACGACCACCTCGACGCAAGCACCGGCAACCACCACCGCAGACCCCGGGCCCAGCGACGAAGACCAGATCCTTGATGTGGTCAGGCGCTATTGGGACGTAGTCGTGGAAGCGAACAACCCACCTGACCCTGATTCACCCCTCTGGGAGACCGTGGCCACTGGTCAAGCACTCGAAGGAGTTAAGGACCAAAGTAGGCGGTGGCTTGAGGAACGCAGCGGACTCCGTCATCCCTCGCCTCGACAAGAGCAACTATCCAAAATTGAGATTCTCGTTCTTGAGGACAGTGTCGCTGTCGTTAATGTTTGCCTTCGAGACGATGGCATCCTCCACAACATCGATACCGGGGATGTTGTGGACGATGAAGTCATCCATCTCTGGATCCAGGTTTATGCGCAGTACGAGGACCGGTGGCTCGTTAGCGAGGTGCAAACAATCGAACAGTTCGATCAGGAGGCCGCATGCGCCGGTTCATTCTGACCCTTGTCTCCATCATCGCCACATCCGCCACCGCGCCCGTGAGTGCCGCAGGAACAGGTACAGGTGGCGGCGATTCGGGGGTAGGGATAGTTGATTCGACGTTGTTGGTGTGGGCGGGGTCTGAAGCTGATCTTGTGATCACCGGGTCACCCGGTTCGAGTGGCGGGCAGTTGATTCTGTGCAGCTGGCACGACATCGGGCACGCGGTGGATGCACCGGCCCTCGGCGGGGTCGAAAACCTGGTGGAAGGCCACTACTACTACATCGAGTGTCACTTCTCTGATGATGAGTCGATTGTCGCTGGCTACCCGATCACGGCCATCTATGTCGTGGGCGATACGCCCGGGATCGCAGCCGACACCGCCGAGGTTGCCCGGTTTGCGGTCGACCACCTCGATTTCGAGTCTCCGCTCCCCGCTCTCAGCCCGGCCGGCGACCAGATCGTGGGCGTCGAGACATGGCTGGCTGTGACGAGCCAACTCGACTATCCGTCGATCTCTGCCGATGCTGGCCCGGTGTGGGCGACGGTTCGGCCGGTGTTTCGATCGGTCACCTGGAACATGGGCAACGGTGACCGTGTCACATGCACCCGTGAGGGCGGCGCCACCACCGTGTGGGACCGCAACAGCAGCGCCAACCAACACAGCAACTGCACCTACGTGTATCGCGCCAACGGCGACGGAGAATTCGCGGTGAGCGCCACCATCACGTGGGACATCCTCCAACGCAACGACCAAAACCCGAACGAGCATCCGTGGGGATCTCTAACTCTCAGCACCGCGCTGACGGTGCCGGTTCGAGAGTTGCAGGCTGTGATCGACTGACCGCTGATGCGGTCAGTGGCGGTCCTCGCGCCGGCCATCGGCGTGGATAGCAAACCGGCCGGCATCACGACCATGGTCGGGGGTCGGTGTCGGCCATGGCCAGCCACCGAACCGGGTTCGCTGATAGTCGGCCATCGTTTGTTGAATCTCGTCGTCGGTGTTCATGACGAACGGGCCGTACTGAGCGACGGGCTCACCGATGGGGCAGCCTTGTAACGCCATCAACTCAACCCCGTCCAGGCCCGCTCTCAGCGCCACATCCACCGACGCGTCGGTTAACGCCCCGGTGCCAGCGTCGATCGTCTGATCGCCGATCTCGACCGAGGAACCATCAAAGGCGTAGATGACGCGTCGGGTGTCGTCACCGTGAGCGGCAGGCATCGTCCATTCGGCGCCGGCATCCATACGGATGTGCCAAACGGCCACGTCGGCCTCAGCGCGCGCGGCCCACGAGTTGGGCGGGGGTGCGGGCGCCTCATGACCCTCGAGTGCCCCAGCGATGATGGTGATCTCGGTGAGACGACCGTCGCTGTCTTTGGCGATGTGTCGAGGCGTGATGTCACTCCACAGCATGGTGAAGTACGGGTCGACCATTTTGTCGACGGCGGGAAGGTTGAGCCAAACCTGGAAGAGCTCGAGCGGGTTGCCGACGTCGCGGTTCACCAGGGGAAACATCTCGGCATGCTGAACACCGGCGCCTGCCGTCATCCACTGGGTGTCACCATGGCCGAACCGCGCAGTGGCCCCCAGCGAGTCTGCGTGATCGCACAACCCTCGACGAAGGTGGGTGATCGTCTCGAACCCTCGATGTGGGTGCTGAGGAAAACCGGGCAGCTTCGACCCGTGATACATGCTCCAGCCATCTTTGGCCGAGAAGTCTTGACCGATGTCGCGCCCAGAAAGCGAGGCAGCCGGCGAAAGGTCTTCACGCCCTTCGGGATAGTCGTCGTTGTGGTGAGCAACGAACAAGAACGGGTCGATGGTCGGCCACTGGGCACCAAGGGGAAAGGTCTGCTTCACGGGGCTGGTCATAGCGTGCCCGGTTCAACTCCATCGGCAGTGGCGGTATTCCCCGACGCGGCGATCGTGCGAACGAACCAGCCTTCGCGCGGGTCGTCGGGATCTGCGCCGGCGAACTGGTAGAGACGACCCTGTGCATCGAGGTTTCGCCAATCACCGGTGTGGGGGTGGCGGTGCAGATGGATTTGATGCCCATCTGCTCGCTCGGCGATGCCGACGTATTCGAACTCGTCGACCTCAGCGAACGAAACAAGTCGGCCGGTTTCGGGGCAGCGAAATGTGTAGGTGTCACGCATGAAGGAACTGTCAGCCTCCCAGCGGGGTGTGACAGTTCCGGCGCCGTGTTGCGGGCGCTGGCGGCGGTGTCTAGCTGACCGGTTCGAGCAGTACGACCGGAATCAGGCGGTTGGTCTTGTGTTGATAGCCGTCGTACCCCTTGTACACCGCAGTGATCTTGGGCCACAGTTCGGCGCGTTCGGCTTCGTCGGCGATGCGGGCCGTCATCG
>JABIQM010000307.1 GCA_018699415.1 Acidimicrobiaceae bacterium | reverse complement strand
GCCGCTTCGATCGGTGCCGGTCTCGCTCGTGCGGCGCTGATAGCTGTCGTCGATGGCGAAGAACTCGACCTCAATCGGCCTCTTCGCGATGGCGCTGTCGTTGAGATCGTCACCGGACCCTCGGACCGCGGCCTCCATACCATCCGCCACAGCACCGCCCACGTGATGGCGCAGGCGATACTCGACCTTTATCCGGGCACGCAGTTAGCTATTGGTCCACCGATCGAGGACGGCTTCTACTATGACGCCGACCTGCCCGATGGCCAGACTCTCTCCGAGGAGGACCTCGAGAAGATCGAGGCTCGGATGCAGGAGATCATTGCCGCCGACCAGCCTTTCGTTCGTCACGAACTTTCCGCTGAAGAGGCGGCAACCTTCTTCGCTGACGAGTTGTACAAGGCGGAGATCATCGAGCGTGTCACAGGCGGTACCGCGCCGGGCCAGGACACTGGCGAGGTCGGTAGCGATGGCGAAACCATCTCCTATTACGCCAACGGTGATGGCTTCCGAGATATGTGTACCGGGCCTCATGTACCCAGCACCGGCAAACTTGGTCATTTCAAGCTTCAGTCAGTGGCCGGGGCGTATTGGCGCGGCGATGTCAGCCGCCCGATGCTGCAACGCATCTATGGCACTGCCTGGGACTCCAAGAAGGCACTGAAGACACACCTCCAGATGCTCGAAGAGGCCGAGAAGCGTGACCATCGCCGCCTCGCCCAGGAACTCGACCTCGTGAGCTGGCCCGATGAACTCGGCCCCGGCCTTGCCGTTTGGCACCCCAAGGGAGCGCGGATTCGCAAGCTCATGGAGGACTACAGCCGCGATCGTCACGAGAACGGCGGTTACGAGTACGTCTTCTCGCCTCACATCGCCAAATCCGTGCTGTGGGAGACCTCCGGTCATCTCGACTTCTACGCCGACGGCATGTATCCGCCCATGGAAATGGACGGGGCCTCCTACTACCCAAAGCCCATGAACTGTCCGTTCCATGTGATGATTTACCGGTCGAACCAACGCAGCTATCGCGAGTTACCGTTGCGGCTCTTTGAGCTCGGCGCCGTGTACCGCTACGAGCTGTCGGGCGCCGTTCATGGTCTCATGCGCAGTCGGGGCTTTACCCAGGACGACAGCCACATCTTCACCACTCGTGAAGACATCCAGACCGAACTGGCTTCGCTCCTCGATTTTGTTTTGTCTGTGCTTCGGGCTTTCGGCTTCGAAGACTTCCAGGCGAAGCTCTCAACCCGGCCGCTCGAGAAGGCCGTTGGCGACGACGAACTCTGGGACGAAGCCACCGCAGGTCTGCGGGCCGCCCTTGACTCGCACGGCCTCGACTACATCGTGGAGGAGGGTGGCGGCGCGTTCTACGGACCCAAAATCGATGTCGACGTCAAGGACGCCATCGGTCGGGCATGGCAGTTGTCCACCATCCAACTCGACTTCAACCTGCCCGAACGCTTCGACCTCGAATACATTGCCTCGGACGGCACCCGTAAGCGCCCAGTGATGATCCATCGTGCCTTGATGGGTTCTATCGAACGCTTCTTCGGCGTGCTGATCGAGCACTACGCCGGCGCATTCCCCGCCTGGCTTGCACCCACTCAGGTGCGGGTGCTTCCCGTTGCTGAAGTCCATGGCGACTACGCCTACGCCGTGGCCGCGCGCCTTCGGTCTGATGGTTTCCGCGTTGATGTCGTCAGTGCTGTTGAACCGCTAGGCAAGCGTGTACGAAACGGCAAAGTCGAAAAGCTGCCCTACATTTTGGTGGTGGGCGACGATGATGTCGCCAACGACAGCGTTGGTGTCAACAAGCGCGGTGAAGGCAAGCCCGAGCGTGACGTCACCATCGCCGACTTCAGCGGGCGTCTGCGCTCAGAGGTCGACGAGAAGCGCTGATGCTCGGCCTTGATCATGGTTGAGCACCTGTGGGCCGGCTGGCGGATGGCGTATGTGGCCGCAGGCGTTGAGGAGCGCGAGGGCTCGACACTGTTCGAAGCGATCCTCGATTCCGACCTGCCCGATGAAGAGACATTCATCGTGTGGCGCGGTGACGAGTGCTTCGCCCTGATGAACCTGCATCCGTACACGTCTGGCCATGTGATGGTCCTGCCGAAGCGGGGCGTGGCCGAACTCGCCGAACTCACCGACAGTGAGTCCGCCGAACTGTGGGAAGGCGTGCGCGCCGCGGTTGCTGCGGTCACCGCGGCCTTTGCCCCCCACGGGGTCAACGTCGGCGCGAACCTCGGCAGGGGAGCGGGTGCTGGTATTCCCGATCACCTGCACATTCATGTCGTGCCCCGCTGGGACGGCGACACAAACTTCATGACGGCAATCGCCAACACACGCGTTCTGCCCGAAGCCATGATCGACAGTTGGCGTCGAATCGTGGATGCCTGGGCGTAGCCTCAGGGCATGGCCGACGACCTAGAAACTGGTGACGAACCTGCTCCGGCGGGCGACGGCGACGTGCGTGACGCATTACCGGCGGATCTCCAACCGGGCATGGTCGAGGCTCCATACCTCTTCCCCAACAATAGTCGCCGCAAGATTCCCGCCGTGCTTTATGCGCTGATCGGCGTCGGCTGTATCGCTCTCTACGCCACCGCAGGTGATGACCCAGTACTGATCAACAAGGGCACCCTGATTGCGGGCATCGTCTTGATCGTCGTCGCCTTGTACCACTGGCAGGGCGGTTGGGACCTCTCGTTCGACGAGGAACAGGCGCTCGGCGCTGCCACCAAGGAGGTCGGCTTCCCGATCGGTCACGCCTCAGCTCAGCTGGGTTGGCGCGGACTTCGCAGCCGCCCCACTTGGCGGATCCTGCTCTACTCCAACGAGTCGATTCCCGAGAACCGAGGTCTCGTCCTCGTCGATGGTGTCGACGGTGAGATCATAGACCGATTCGTCGAGACCAACCCCGAGGACTGGTCGGCTTACACGTCCTGACGGGTGCTCCTGCTACCCTTAGCGAGTCCCCAATCCCGGGAGTTCTCATGTTCGACGGCAACTTACGTGCCCAAGTCGATCGCGGCCTCACCCCCATCGGCCGTAGCCTCGTCAAGACCGGCATAACCCCCGACGTCATCACTGTCATTGGCATCATGATGTCCGGCGTCGCCGCCGTCACCATCGGTGCCGGCTACCTGCGTGTCGGTTTCTTGTTCCTGCTTCTGACCGCCATCCCCGATGCCCTTGACGGCGCGGTGGCGCGAGCCGCAGGCACCGGTTCGGTGCGCGGCGCATTCTTTGACTCGGTCGCCGACCGGCTCACCGACGCCCTGTTGTTCGGTGGCGTTGCCTGGCACCTGGCAAGCACCGAACCCGGCCGCATCATGATGTTGCCGGTGGCGATCATGGCATTGGCCATGTTTGTGTCCTACCAACGCGCCAAGGCCGAGTCGCTGGGCTTTGACGCCAAGGGCGGGCTTATGGAGCGGGCCGAGCGGATCATTGTCCTCGCATTCGCGTTGCTGTTTCCCGAACTCCTACTGGTCACCTTGTGGGTGATGCTGGTCCTCACCGCGATTACCGCTGGCCAACGCTTTGTGAAGGTGTGGCGCCAAGCGTCAGTCGACCGGCCAACGCCTGTTCGTCGGGCTCGTCGCACGCCGCGTCAGCGTCAGAGCGAATCGCTATGGCGCGAGCGCATGCGCGAGCGTCGTGCCCTTCGCGATTCCTAGTCCGTGGCCTCCGCCTCCGTCTACAAGGCGGGGTCGCTCCTTGCCCGATTAGCCCCCGATGCAGTCGGGGCTGGTGCCGCGCGCCTGATCGGGGCGGGAGTCGGACCGTTGTCGGGCCACAAGGGAACGATCATCGCTCGCAATATCGAACGAGCGCGCGGCCGCCCGCTGTCGGCATCCGAGCGCCGTCGAAAGATCAGCCAGACGCTCGAGTGGTATGCCCGCTACTACATAGAGAGCTTCAAGCTGCCATCGATCCCTGTCGAACAAATCGACCACGAGTTCAGCTACGAGGGTGTCGACGCCATCCATGCCCACTGTGGCGAAGGCAAGAACGGGGCGATCCTTGCCCTTCCGCACCTTGGGACCTGGGAATGGGCTG
>JABIQM010000121.1 GCA_018699415.1 Acidimicrobiaceae bacterium | reverse complement strand
GCACTCTCCTTTCCCCGTATTCAAGGGGCCGACGCATGTGGCGAAATCGTGGCCGTCGGCACCGGTGTCAACCCCGCCCGCATCGGGGAACGCGTCATCGTCGGCACGATGCAACGCCACCCGGCCGGCGATCAGCCCTGGACCACGGCCGTGTTCGGGTCCGAGTTCGACGGCGGGTTCGCGCAGTACACGGTTACCCATCATCTTGAGGCGCACGCCATCGACTGCGACTGGACCGACGTCGAACTCGCGTCGATTCCTTGCGCGTACTCGACCGCTGAGAACATGCTCCACCGGATCGGCCTCGGCGAAGAACATGTCCTGATCACTGGCGCGTCCGGCGGGGTCGGCTCAGCCGCAGTGCAGCTGGCCAAGCGCCGGGGGGCAACCGTCACCGCCGTCTGCAGCACAGCGAAGGCGGACGGCGTACGGGATCTCGGCGCGGATCGAGTGGTCGACGGCAACGCCGACCTTGTCGCCGAGCTCGGCGAGAATTCGATCGATGTCGTTGTGGACCTTGTGGCCGGCCCGGGCTGGGGAAAGCTCGTGCAGGTACTCAGGATTGGCGGTCGCTACATCACCGCCGGCGCGATCGGCGGGCCGCTCGTTGAGCTCGACATCCGTGACCTTTACCTCAAAGATCTGACGTTGAAGGGCAGCACCTACCAAGGGGCCGGCGTGTTCGAAAACCTCATCGGATACATCGAGCGGGGTGAGATCCAGCCGGTCATTGCCGGCACATACCCATTGTCTGAGATTGTTCAAGCCCAGACCGACTTCCTCGCCAAAGGGTTCATCGGCAAGCTCGTGCTCGTTCCTCCAGGCGACTGACATGACCGATGCCGCCGGGGTCACACTCGTAGAGCTCGAAGATGACCCTCACCGGATCTGGCACCAGCTCCGCGCCGAAGGACCAGTCGTCTGGGTCGACGCTCTCAACGGCTGGGTGATTGTCGAACGCCAAGCCGCAGTGAAAGCCATGCGTGACGCAGTCACGTTCACCGTCGACGATCCCCGGTTCAGCACCGGTCAGGTCGTCGGGCCATCCATGCTCTCAACCGACGGCCCTGCCCATGACCGGCATCGGGGGCCGTTCGTCACCGCATTCACAGCCACTGCTCTCAGCGACGCAATCGACTGGTGCACTAGTGAGGCCACTCGGCTCGTCGCCTCGATCGCGGCTCAAAGAGAGGCCGAGTTGCGGACTCACATCGCCGCACCGCTCGCCGTCTCAACGATCGTGCGCACCCTCGGTTTGTCCGACGTCGACGACGACGAGGTCCTCTCCTGGTACCGGACGATCGTCGCCGAAGTGGAGGCGATCAACTACGGAGGGCTCGACAAGGACAAGAGCCTTGCGGCCAATGATGCTCTTGTCGCCGCTGCCCGCAGGACAATCAACGACAACCCTGCCGGCTTTCTTGCCGGCGCAAACAAAGATCTCACCGCCACCGAGGTCGCATCGAACGTCGCCGTCATCATGTTCGGCGCCATCGAGACGTCGGAGGGGGCGACGGCGAACGCACTGTGGCACCTGCTCACCCATCCCGACCAGCTGGCACTGGTTCTCAACGACCCAACGCTGATCGCGTCTGCGGTCGAAGAGTCGCTCCGGCTTGAACCAGCAGCCTCGGCCGTCGACCGCTACGCCACCACCGACACCGAATTCGCTGGAGTTTTGATCCGAAAGGGCGACTTCGTCCAAGTCTCGCTTGCGGCCGCAAACCGTGATCCGTCGGTATTCGTTGAGCCCGACGAATACCGAGTCGGACGGCCCAACACTCGACTGTCAACAACATTCGCCTACGGCCCCCACGCCTGCCTCGGGATACACCTGGCCCGAGCTGAGACCATCGCCGCCGTCAGAGCGGCGTTACGAGGCCTCCCGGGCCTGCGCCTTGACCGAGATCAAAGCCAGGGCCCACAAGGACTCGTCTTTCGGAAAGCTGCCGCCGTCACCGCGACCTGGGACACACCCGCCAGCTAGGCCTGCTCGGCTGGCGATACCCAAACAAACGTGGTCGCGCCCCTAGCCGAATAGCCTCGTTCCCCACATGACAGAGCAGTCTCACTTTGAACGCGACACACGAATCACCTCGACTGGGGCCGGTCGCTGGTCGACACAATTGTCAGCGGCCTGGAATATCGGTACGAACCCAAACGGCGGCTACCTGATCCTTCCGGTGCTGCGTGCCATGTCGTCGCTGGTCGACCAACCCGACCCGATCACGGTCACCACCCACTACCTCCGCCCCGGGCTTGCGGGGGCCGAGGCAGAGATCCGTGCCGAGTTGGTGAAACCTGGACGTCTCGCCAGCAACCTGCGCGGTTCGATGCACCAGGACGGCAAACCTCGCCTCGAATCACTAGTCGCCTTCGCAGACCTCGATACGTCGACTGGCCCGGACGTCGACATCACCATCCCCGCTCCCGACATTCCGCCCCCCGATGAGTGCATCGTGCGGTCCGGCAGCGATCAGGGCGTGGAACTCGCGCTGCTGTCTCGCGCCGAGATGCGCTTGCATCCAGACTTCGCCAACGCCGGGTCACTGGACGAACCCGTCATCGACGGATGGGTTCGCTTCTCTGACCGCACCGAGCCGAGCACGCTTT
>JABIQM010000306.1 GCA_018699415.1 Acidimicrobiaceae bacterium | reverse complement strand
GCGGGTTCGCCGGTGGACCGTGCCCGAATCAGTGCAGCCAGGATTGCCATGGCGGCAAAAGCCGGGCCGGCCGTGATGCCAACGTTGGCTTGAGGCGGAATCCGACAGAAGCCGTCGTCGTCGACCACCGGCTGCACAACCCCGGACCACGCGTCATAGGCAACTCCGTGCGACGGCAGGTTTCGGTAGGGGCCAGTGGCTCCGTATCCCGACAGAGAACAGACGACAATGTCGGGCTTCAGTTCCTTCAGACGAGCAGGTCCAAAGCCAATCTTGTCAAGGAATCCCGGACGCATCCCTTCGATCACCACATCCGCTGATCGGATCAACTCGCTCAGGGCGTCTCGGCCCTCGTCGGACTTCAGATCAAGGACCAGAGACTTCTTCCCACGGTTCACGTGCAGGTGAAGCAGAGAATTCGACCCGTGTTCGTCATGAATGATCGGCCAGGTCATCGATCGGATGTAGTCGCCGGAAGGCGACTCGACCTTGATGACCTCCGCGCCGAAGTCGACCAGGTGGCCACCGAGTGCGCCGGGGCCGAGCATGGATAGGTCGATGACTCGAACATCGGCGAGAAAGGCCTCAGGCATCAGGCCGGCCACACGATCGACTGCAACTCCGTGTAGGCGTGCAGACCAAACACCGCACCATCGCGACCAATACCGCTCATCTTGAAACCGCCGAACGCAGTATTCGGGTTGCGCTGCGCCGTGTTGACGCCAACGTTGCCGGTGCGAAGTCGGCGGGCGAGTCCGTAGGCCCTTCCCGTGTCGCCCGAGAAGACATAGTCGTACAGACCGAACTCGCCGCCGTTGGCAAGCGCTACAGCCTCGTCATCATCGTCGTAGGTGAGGACGGCAACAACTGGGCCGAAGACTTCTTCCTTGACGATTGTCATGTCGGGCGTGCAGTCAGTGAGCAGGGTGGGGCCGACATAGAACCCCTTCTCAAGGTGCTCGGGCCGACGGCCATCAATCAGAAGCGTGGCTCCTTGCGCGGCGCCGCCGTCGATATAACCCTCGATCCGACCTCGCTGCGCTGCGGAGATAACCGGCCCAACAATGGTCTTGGGGTCGTTCGGGTCACCGACTCGCATGTGGCCAGCTGCCTTCTCGAGACCGCCAACCAGTTCGTCGACGCGACTCTTGTGAACGATGACACGTGTTGGCGCCGTACAAATCTGACCGCTGTGGAATCCCCACACACTCGCGATTGCACCGATGGCGGCCTTGAGATCGGCGTCATCGCACACAATGGCCGCACCCTTTCCACCAAGTTCGAGAAGCAGTCGCTTCATCGTGCTGGCCCCGGACTCGTAGATACGTTCGCCGATCCCCGTCGATCCGGTGAAGCTCACCATATCGATGTTGCCGCTTCCACTCAGTGCTGCAGCAGGCTCCGGGGCCGCGCTCGTGACGATGTTGACGACACCGGCGGGGACCCCGACCTCATCGAGAACCTCGGCCAATTCGATGACCGCGAATGGGTCCTGGGGTGCGGGTTTCATCACAACCGTGCACCCGGCGGCAAGCGCGGGCGCAACCTTGCCCGCCTGGTTCACGAGTGGAAAGTTGTACGGCGAGATTGTGGCCACGGCGCCAACCGGTTGGCGCGCCACGACACCGCCGATAAGCCCGCCAGGCGCAAGCGGCGTGGCGGGTGTCGCGTTCGGGGGTAAGGCGATGTCGTGATCACGAACCGCCAGTTCGGCGTACTCCCGCAACCGGGCAATCGCCACGGGCACCTGCATCCTTGACCCGACGTTCGCTGTTGCGCCGGTCTCGCTGATGATCAACGGCACCAAACGATCCCGGCGTTCCTTCAGCTTCTCGGCCGCCGCGTGCAAGAGCGCGGCGCGTTCACGCGCTGGGGTCGCCGCCCAACCTGGAAACGCATCCTGCGCCGCCGCAGCAGCATCTCTCGCTTGACGCTCAGACGCCTCAGGGGCCTCGCCGACCAGTGATTCGTCCGCAGGGTTGAGTACCGGAGTGGTGCCGTTCTCGCCATCGACCCATTCACCACCGATGAGTAGTTGGTAGTTCTTGGCCACAGGTCCCCCGTTGGAATACAATCTGACGCGTCGTCAGATTGTAGCCTGTGGGCCGATACGAGAGCTCCGAAGGATAGTTCGACGCACGATTACGCGAAAGGAACGTATGTACGACGAGGTGATGCGAGGCGGAACAGTCATCGATGGGACCGGTGCCGCGGGGGTGATTGCTGATGTTGCCATCAAGGATGGCCGGATCGCCGCCATCGGCGCGATCCCTGAATCCGGAACGATCGAAACCGATGCCACAGGCAAGCTGGTCACCCCTGGCTTTGTTGATCCCCACACCCACTATGACGCGCAACTCTTGTGGGACCCGACAGCCAGCCCATCAAGTATCCATGGGGTCACAACCGTCATCGGCGGCAACTGCGGCTTCACGCTCGCCCCCTTACGGCCGGGCGATGACGACTACCTCCGTAAGATGATGGCGAAGGTCGAGGGCATGCCGTTGAAGGCCCTCGAGTTGGGCACGGACTGGAGTTGGGAAAGTTTTGGCGACTTCCTCGACCGCCTCGATGGACAGATCTCGGTGAATGCTGGCTTCCTCGCCGGCCATTGCGCCATACGTCGCTACGTGATGGGTGGCGAAGCTGTCGGAAGTGCGGCCGGCCCCGAGGATCTCGAAAAGATCCGAGCCGAACTTGCAAAAGCGCTCGAAGCGGGGGCCCTCGGCTTCTCCTTCACAAACAGCACATCTCACTCCGATGGCGAGGGCGAGGCGGTGGCAAGCCGCTGGGCCACACCCGACGAACTCATCGCCCTCGCAGAAGAAACGGGCCGACACGAGGGAACCACGCTGGAAGGCATCGTTCCGGGCTGTCTTGACCGATTCGACGACGACGAGATCGAGTTGCTCGGCACTATGAGCGCCGCGGCCAACCGTCCGATGAACTGGAACGTGCTCACTGTCGACAGCCGAGAAGCCGACCGCGTTCCCCGTCAGATGGAGGCCTATGACCGGGCCATCGAACTCGGAGGCAAGGTCATCGCGCTGACCATGCCAGTGCAGGTCCCGATGAATATGTCACTGGCGAACTTTTGCGGCCTGTTCCTCATCCCGGGATGGGGCGAAGTGCTCGACACCGACATCGATGAGCGCATTAGTCGGCTCCAAGATCCAGACACCCGAGTTCGCCTGCTGGAGCACGGCCAATCTCACGAGGCGGGGGTGTTCAGGCGACTCGCCGACTGGGGCGACTACATCGTCGGCGATACCTATTCCGACGAGAACGAAGGTCTCTCTGGGCGGCGGGTCAAAGACATCGCAGCCGAACGCCACATGTCGTCGTTTGGAACCTTCCTCGACATTTCGATTGCCGATCGTCTGCAGACGATCTGGTGGCCAACTCCCCAAGATGACGACGATGAGTCGTGGCGCATGCGGGCCGAGCTTTGGAGTGACGGGCGGGCAATGATCGGTGGCTCGGATGCCGGCGCTCACCTCGACCGCATGTGCGGAGCCCCATACCCGACCCGATTCATCGGTGACTGCATCAATGGCCGGCGCCTCACAACCGTCGAACATGCGGTTCAACTGATGACCAGCGACCCCGCATCACTCTTCGGCTTGAGAGATCGCGGAACGCTGACGATCGGCAACCACGCCGACGTCGTCATGCTCGATCCTGCCGCCGTCGACAGCGGACCGGCCAAACTGGTCACAGACCTGCCCGGCGAATCAGCGCGGCTCGTGGCTGACTCGAACGGTATCGAACGGGTGCTTTGCAACGGTGTTGCCATTGTCGAGCACGGGGTCACCACTGGGGCCGTGCCCGGCACCTTGCTACGCTCCGGCCGCGATACCCGCACCGTCACCGCACGCTAGACAATCCACCCACACGGAGAG
>JABIQM010000303.1 GCA_018699415.1 Acidimicrobiaceae bacterium | reverse complement strand
GGCTTCGGTGCCTGGGCGACCTTGTCGGTGTTGTGGAGCGTTAACCCTGAACCGACCCTCTGGCGAGGGATGGTCTACATGGCATTGCCCCTTGTGGCATGGGTACTCGCTGATCTCTGTCACAATCGCTTTGTTCGAGCGGCCACGTATGCGTTTGGCTCACTCGTCGCAGCCAGTGTCGGCCTGGTTGTGCTCTGGTCGAGTACTGGACTCGATCGCAGGGATAATTGGAAGGGCATCTTCACCAACCGAAACGGACTCGCTCCAATTTGCGCGATCGTGATCCTTCTTGGCATCAGCTGGATCCTTGACGGGCGTCGAGCGACCGGCATGGCGCTCCTTGGAGTCTCTACGGTTGCGTTGCTCGGAGCCGGGAGCCGCACCGCCTGGCTAGCACTCTTTGTCTCGCTAGGGGGTTCGACACTCCTGGTCACCGGACGTCGGTTGATGCGCGAACACCCGGGGCCAACGGTGCCGCTGGCGGCTGTTGGTACCGGTGTGCTCGGGTTGGTGGCCGCTGTCGGCATCGTGGGTTTGCGGTGGAACGAGTCGACCTTCGTTCAGCGACGAACCATCTGGGATCTCATCGGTAGTCGTGTTGCGGACCATCCGATCCGAGGGTCAGGGTTTCACGCATTTTGGACTGTCCCAGAGCTGACCGGCGAGCACGAACTGTTGCAACGCGGGAGCGCCCACGGCTCGGTGCCAGAGATCCTCCTTGGCCTCGGTATCGTTGGCCTTGTCCTTTGGGCCGCTGTTGTGCTCAGCGCGGTTTTTGGCACCGTGCGATGGGCGTGGCGTGAGCCGTCGGCCATCTCGTGGTTTTGGTTGGCGCTCACAGCATTTCTGGTTATAGAAAATCTCACCGAGAGCTTCGTGCTGTGGTTCTCCTACAATTGGGTGCTGCTCATTGTCGCGGCGCTGAGAGCCTGGCACGTGCCGCTCCGGTCGCCCGTCTAGCGAAGCGTGCGACCCAGCGCACGGGTGACTTCGTGAGTTCGTCGATCTCCTGACGCGCCTGAGCGAGTTCACGATCGTGACGACTCCCACCGTGGACGTCGAAGTGAGCGCTGGCGAGTCGGCGAGCATCGCCTATGGGCAGCACCAAAGGCCGCGCCGAGAGGCGGTCGAGTACCTTGCCGTGGGCCTTCTCCCAGATGGCCACAGTCTCGGCAGTGTCGGCATTGCCGTTGTCGAGACGCCGGTAAAGCGATGTTTCGTCGGGGATCGACACCACGCCGGCCAGCATTGCCACCCGCATCAAGAGGTCCCAATCTTCATAGACCGGCAGCGAGTCATCAAATGTGATGTCGGCAGATCGGAGAAGGTCGAGAGGGAGTGCAATAGAGCAGATAGGAGTTTCGTTGTGGCTGAAGTGAGCAAGAAGATCGAATGCCGCGGCAAAGGGTCGCTCGATTGGGCCGATAGCGCGGATTGGCTCGATGCCGCCATCAGTGGTCCATGCCTGCGACTGGGTGACCGAGCGCACCACCGCACCTGGGTTGTTGGACAGTGCCCGCGCAAATGCTGCAAGCCAGTCAGGCATTGCCAAGTCGTCGTCATCAAGGAAACAGATGTAGTCGCCGGTGGCTTCGGCAAGACCGACGTTGAGGGGGTGAGATCGTCCTCCGCCGCTGACGGGAATGAAGCGTATCGCCTCTGGAATGACCGTTTCTCGAGCAAGGGACTCGACCCGGGCGGATGCTTTGAGATCGTCGTTGTGAACGGTGACGAGCACGTCGAAAGGGTGATGGGTCTGAGCCGCCAATGATGCGAGGGCCTCGGCGAGCGCGCCGGGTCGGGTGCCTTGCGTCCGAACGATCACCGTGAAGGACGGCGTACCCGACGGCAGCGGCGAGATGTCGCCAAGATCGTCGATGATGTCGTCGATCGGCCGGCTCATGACGGCGATCCGGGAATGCGGCGGTGTATCGCCCGAGCGACTCGCACCAAGGGCGCTCCCATCTCAGATCCGAGCGCTTCGATGACAGTTCCTTGAGCGTGTAGTTCCGACTCCAACTCAGCTATCCGATCGGCGTGCACCTCGGCGGCTGTTCGGGCGCCTTGCATCTCATCTCTGGCGCGCAGGATCTCGGCCTTCAGCGTGGCTGGGTCGTCGCTGTCGATCGGGTCGGTCTGTGGTTCGGGCACGAGCGGACTCTAACCGGCATCGGGAATCCGGCTGTGGTGGACCTGACACACGATGGCCGTGCTGCGAGCCTGAGTAATGAACGGCACCCGATCTGGGTCGAGGTGATCGGCGTTGCGGGCGAGCCGATGAGGATCGTCAGGACGAGCATGGCCTGGGTGATACCAAGGGTCCCGCACATGGCCCCAACGACCGATGTAGCGGTCCCACTCGCGTGACTCGGTGACGGCCTCACGACTTGCGCTCTCGTGATGAGTCAACGATGCCGCCGGCTCGAACACGACTCGACGGTTCATCCGCCGAAGCTTCAAGCAGAAGTCGATGTCATTGAACGACAGCGGGAACTCCGTGCTGAAGCCACCAACCGCAAGCGCGTCCGACCGTCGGATGAGCATGCACGCACCGGTGACAGCGACGACATCGCGTGCAACATCTGCGTACTTGCAGCCGAGGTCTTCGACAGCGGACCCGACGAACGAGTGAAGCGGGCGAGCATCATCGAGCACGATCCCGGCGTGTTGAATCGAGCTGTCCGGATATCGCAGCAGTGCACCGACGACGCCGACCGACGGGTCACGAAAGTGGACCGCCATCTGATCGCACCACGCCGTTCCACCGGCGTCGGTGCTGTGAGCGCTCACGTCGTCGTTGAGCAGAAGCACAAGTTCCGTGGTGGCCTGAAGGATGCCGGTGTTCACTGCCGCGGAGAAGTTGAACGGGCCCGGGGGGCGGCGGACCACCGACACTCGCGGGTCGGCAAATTCAGGTTCACCAACGTACTCGTCGCCGATGACCACGATCACCGATCTCGTCGATGAACCCGCCAGCACCGCATGAATCGCTTTATCGACGAACGGCGAACCGTCTGGCCCCGCTGCCCCTGCTGTTGGGATCACGGCGGTGATGGCCGGTGAGGGGCCGTTGGCCGAGAGTCGGAAAGTAGCGGGGCGACTGGCACCGGACACTGTTGCTCCATCGAAATGATCGGCAGCGAAGGAGTCGAGAGCTGCGTGTGCCTCTCTGCCGAAGGTCTCTCTGGCGCAGGTGAGGAGCGGAGCGGGCACATGGCCGACAACAGCGCCCCGGGCATGGAGGCGCTGGGCGCAATAAATTCGTTCCTGTAGCGATCCGCTGCCGAGCGTCTCACGGTCTTCGCTACGAACAGCGATAAGTGAGAGTTCGGTTGGGTCGGTCAGCACAGTCGTGGGCGACCAGCCGGGACGACGTCTGCTCAGTCCATCGATAACCGCGTCGGCAATCAGGGCGTCGATCGTCGGGTCGATGACGAAGGCATCGCGGATGACGGTGGCCGCCCGTTCGTGGAGGTGGGCATCGTTGGGGAAGGCCACGACGACTGGGCTCTGATCGGGAAGCGAGAGGTGGAGAACGGACATGGAGTGCTCTCGACGGTAGCGTCCAAGGGCGATGCGACGGTTCCTGGGTGATCGACGACTGCCTGCGCTAGTGGCCGTGGCCATCGTCGTCTTCGCGTTCTGGCGGGCCCTTGTCGGTGGCGGTTCTCTCGTGAGCCACGATTTGGTGGCAACCGCCGCTCCGTTCGACGCCCATCGGCCAGCCTCGTACACCTACGAAAACGGACCCGGCGACCCCATCAATATTCATGCTCACTGGGAACCATTGGCAGACGACGTCCGGTCCGGTGAATTCGGTTGGTGGAATCCGAGTTTGGGTGGAGGCCAGCCGTCGCTGAAGGCCGGTGTCCCAATCTTCAATGTTGGCTATCTGTTCGCTCCGGGTTGGTTCGCTCCAGGGCTGGTCGCCGCAATTCGCGCCCTCGTAGCCGTTGGGCTCATGGCGGGATTTCTTCGGGCAATCGGCACCGGTCGAATCGGTGCTCTGGCAGGTGGACTTGCCTTCGGTTTCTCGGGCTTCATGGTCGGGTGGATGAACTGGCCCCACTCATCGATCGCCGCGCTGGCGCCAGGATTGCTGTGGGCACTAGAGCGTGCAATACAGGATCCGCGCCTACGCCGCTCCGTTCCGATCGCCGCGGTTGTAGCTGCGATGGTCTGGGCAAACTTCCCTCAGGTCAGCCTCTACGTTTTGCTTGGTGCAGCCGCATACGCCGTTGTCCGGGTCGCTCCTGAGTTGCCGACGGGTGATCGTTCCCGCCCTCTCCAGCTTGCACTTGTCGGGGTCATCGCCGCCGTGCTGATGGTCGGGCTTGCCGCGCCTCACCTGATCGGCTTCAGCGAATATCTTGATTGGGCGGACACCTCACACCGCGGGCAGGGACCGAATGACTCGTCCGCTGGAGCCGAGTATTTGCTGAGCGCTCTCGCTCCTTCGGTGTGGGGCGCCGACGCCGTTGGGGCGCCATGGTTCGGCGAGGGAAATTGGGTTGAATTCAACACCCACCTCGGTGCGTCGGTGCTGCTGCTCGCGCTCGCGGGGCTGGGCGCAGGGCTCGTCGATCGCACTCGTAGGTCGGTGACCGCGGCGTTGGCCGTTGTCGGGCTTCTCGGCGTGCTTGTCGCCTATCTCGGCGGGCCACTTGGTACCGCGATGGATTCAATCGTCGGCAGTCAAGGTGGACTGATGACGCGGGCGAAGGTGCTGATCGCCATCGCTGCAGCGGCGATGGCCGGATTGGGTGTCGATCACTGGGCGAGTTCATGGCACGAGGGCGACCGAAGCCATGTGCGAAGCGGTGTCCGTTTGGCGGCATTACTCGGATCAGTTGCCGGTATCGCCATGCTTCCGTCGGTCCGTCACTGGTTTCAGGCCGCTCGTGCCGCTGGCACCGTGGAGGAATCGGTTGCCACCAGCACGGTCGCGGTCCTTGCTGTCCTCGCTGTGGTTGGTGTGCTTGTGGCTCGGTGGCGGCGTTGGGTCCGTCCCTCGGCGGCCGGCTGGGCGCTCGTGTCCATCGTGGCGTTCGAAGTGTTGTTCTTTGCCATGCCGGTCCCAACCATCGTGAGTCGCGCTGAACGTCTTCACGCCACTCCCGCCCACGCCGTCGTGCAGCAAGCGCTCGACCCTGGTGAACGTCTGGCAGGGGAGGGGCGAACCTTCTTCCCTGCGACCACCTCGCACTTCGACATTGATGACGCCCGGGGACAGTTGCTGAAACCGCCCGGCTACCAAGAGCTCTTCCGTGCTGTGGATCCCAACATGCTGCTGCGGGCAGGTGGCGGCACACCTACCTATCCGAACATCGGCTTTGACGCAGATCTGACCAATCCTGTTTGGGATGCGATGGCGGTGGGTATCTGGGCCCAGTTTCCCGATAGCACACCGTATGGCGAACTCATCAAGCCGCCCTTCGGGCCGGTCCAATTCGATGCGGTCGATGAGCAGAGTGGCTTCGTCACCGTTCCGCCCGGTGGACTTCGCGCCGTGGTGTTCGATGTGGCGATTCCTCAGCCCGCATTTGTCACGGTGACGGTTGAGGTCGGTGGCGACACTCACGTTGACCGTCGTTGGCGCGAGCGGTCGGACTGGTTCTTCATGCCAGTGGCACTCGTGGGTGAGCACTATGAAGATGGCACGCCCGTCACTGTCAGCATCCGCGCTGACGTGGAGGACGCAGTCTTTGTCGCTGCGGCTGAAGACGGATCGGTCGTCCTTGGGGCCATCGCTGGTGGCGACGACTACCGACTGATCAGGGCCGGCGATGTCCTGTTGACCGAACGACTCGGCGCCGCTGCTGTGCGGAGCTTCGCGTCGGTGATAGTCGAGTCTGATCCGGTTACCGCGGCTGCTCTCGTCGCAGCGAGAACCGGAGAGAGTCCGTTGGTCGCCGTGGTCGACCGTCCGGTTGGGCTTACGTCTGGCGTGAATTCGGGCGGTGAGATTCAGCGAGTCGAGTACGCAACGGATTCGGTTCTTGCCGATGTCTCTTCCGCTGATGCGCATCTTGTCGTGTTCTCGGTGAACAACTACCCCGGTTGGTCCGCCATGGTCGATGGTATGGACGCCGAGATCGTCACTGCTGACGCAACGTTTATTGGCGTGGTGGCTCCCGCCGGTGAGCACACGGTCGAGCTGAGATTCCGACCTCGGCGGCTGAATCTCAGCTTGGCGGTCTTCTTCGTCACTGTGCTTGTTGCGACCCTGCTCTGGTTTCGGCCTTGGTTCCCCGCCGCCGGTCGTAGCGGCCGATAGCGTCATCACGTGGCTGATCATGGTGATACCAGCGGCGCTGACGCCAGCTTGAACATCCGACGTGTTCGGGCTGAGATAGAGGCCGAAGCGGAGGCTCGTCGACGAGCAGACCCTGCGCTGGCCAGGCGTGAGCGCGAAATCGAGCGGGCATGGGTGGATGTTGCTCCGCCGGGTGCTGCCGGTGAGCAACACGAGTTGCTGCTCGATCGCGCCGATCGACTTTCAATGATCGACGTTGATGCCCCAGTCGGTGCACGCTCAGGTGTTCGACAGGTGAAGGGCGCTATCCGTAAGTCGATCTACTGGTACCTCCGTTACGTCACCGACCAGATCAACGCGTTGACCAACGTGCTAACGCGCCTGCTACGGCGAATGGACGAGCGGCTGAGCGCAGTCGAACACGCCGTCGGCATGACCGCTGATGATTCCGAATTGGCCGGCCTTATTCCCGACCTGTCTGAGGGCACTGCTGCGGCGATCGCTGAGGAGCTTGGAGCTGGTCAGGTCGTGGTGCTCACGAGTGGCGCTGGATCGGTGGTTGCGGCGGCAATGGCGAGCGGAGTTCCGGCGTACGGGATCGACCGCGATCCCATCGCTATTCTTCCAGGTGTCGAAGCAGGCCTGGACCTGCGGGCCACTGACCCGCTGACTCATCTCGATTCGGTTGGGGCCGGCGCCCTCGGTGGGCTTGTACTGGCCGGCGTGGCTGAGACCCTTCCTCTGCCGAGCATCGTGGCGTTGTGCGGCGAAGCCGTCCGGTGTGTACGGCCCGGAGGCAAGGTGATCGTGGCCGTGGCGAACCCGGCTGATCGTGGGCCCGTTGAAGCCGAACTGCGGGCCGGTCGAGGCCTGTCGCCGGCCGCGTGGGTACGGGTGCTCGAACATGTGGGGGGTGTGGCTCGAATTGTGCCCACCCCTGGGCCAAGAATTACTGAGCTCGTCGTTGCCGACGTGTCGTGACCAGGCCGGCGAGGGTGCATCAGTTCACCGCTGTTCTCGCTGGGAGAGACGCGGTGGGTCAACACACCACCGGGGTCGACCAGGTACTTCGATCTCTGGGTTGTGAGGTCGAGAACTTCGCTGCCAAGGTGAACTCGGACTCGACGCTCACGGCTCACCATTTCACCGACCACGATCAGTTCCCCGTACCCGATCTGATCCTCTATCAACTCTCCACTGGCTCACCGGTGGGTGAGTTCGTCTTGGACCACCCCACCCGCCTTGTCCTCAACTACCACAACATCACTCCAGCGGAAGCCTTTGATCCGTGGGAGCCAGCCGTCGGCGCCGAACTCGACATGGCTCGGCGTCAGCTGGCGCGACTGGTTCACCGAGCATCAGCCGCGATCGCCGACTCTCACTACAACGCGGCGGAGCTGACAGCCTTTGGTCTTGATGACGTTGCGGTCGCTCCCATCATCGTTCGGCCGTCGTCGCGCCTCGCCGGTGACGGCGCGGCCCGAGACACAGACACGGTCCTATTTGTCGGACGGGTCGCCCCGAACAAGCGCCACGAGAACCTGATCAAGGCAGTCGCCCTTCTGCGGGCGACCCGGCCATCGGTTCATCTGGACCTGGTCGGGGCCCCGAGCTCTCAACGCTACCTAACAGCGCTGGAGGCGTTGGTCGAGCGACTTAATATCGGTGATGCCGTGACCTTCCACGGATCCGTGCCCGACGATGCACTCGACCGGCACTACTCGACAGCGTCCGTCTACGCCTCAGCCTCGGAACACGAAGGATTCTGTGTCCCCTTGATCGAGGCCATGGCCGCCGGGTTGCCGATTGTCGCTCGTGACGCAGCAGCCGTACCGGAAACACTGGGCGACGCGGGACTCCTTGTCCCAGGCCCTGACGCTGTAGCCATGGCCTTTGCCCTGGACCGTGTTCTGGGCGATCCGACGCTGCACCAGTCAATGGTCGCCGCGGGCAAGCGCCGAGCGACCAGCTATTCGGCCGACCACGCCCGTCAGGCGATGACCGACGCGCTGCGTCCGCTCATCGAGGTCGGCTAATGCCGTCGGTTGATATCGTCTTGCCGGAACTCGGACGCTATGACGCCACTGCCAACCACACACTGCTGATCAGGGACCTACTCATCGCCGACGGCGTCGACGTAAGGATCGTTGTCGAACGCCAAACGACTCGAGAGGAGGCCGTCACGCTTCTGGCAGATTGGGACGCTGACGCCGACCTCGTCATTCTTCAGCACGCTATCGGTAGCGAGGCTGCCAACGAAGTGGTTAAGCGACGCCTGCCTATGGTTGTCAATTACCACAACGTCACCCCGACAGAGTTCGTTGAGGCATGGGATCCTCAGCTGGTTTCTGGGCTGCGGTGGGGGAGAGCGCAACTTCATCAGCTGGCGCCGCTCGCCATCAGAGGAGTGGCTGACTCGGATTACAACGCTGCGGAGATGCGTGCGGCACGCTTCGACGACGTCGCCGTGGTGCCTGTGCTCTGGCAACTTCCGGAACAAGGTCAACGGGCCTCGGATCCGATCGATGACGGGGGGATGGTCCTGTTCGTTGGTCGCCTCGCCCCCAACAAATGCCCACACGATCTGATCTCTGCACTTGCGCTTCTCCTCGAGGTCCGCCCGGCGGCGACGTTGGTTCTGGTGGGTTCGGCGGCGTCGCCGCGATATCACTCGAGTTTGCTGAGCCTGGCGGACCGCCTTGGCATCGCAAACCGAGTTCACTTCACCGGTTCAGTCTCGGAGGTCGAACTGATCGATTGGTACTCGCGAGCCGATGTGTTCTGTTGCGCGTCGGAGCACGAAGGATTTTGCGTTCCGATCGTCGAGGCGATGCATCACGGAGTGCCAGTGGTGGCCTATGGCGCGGCAGCCGTCCCCGAGACCGTGCAGGACGCCGGCATCCTGTTAGGAGATAAGTCCCCAGCGACGCTCGCGTCAGCGATCGACACGGTGCTCTCAAGCCCACAGGTGGCGCGAACGTTGCGGTCGGCAGGTCATCGACGAGCGCTCGACTTCCGTTTGGAGATCACCCAGAATCTGATGAGGCAGGCGTTGGATGACCTGCTCGGTGCGCGCTCATGAGCCCAAAGCTGACGTTTGTGGTTCCTCGATATGGGGCCGACGTGCACGGTGGCGCCGAACAGGGCGCTCGGACGTTGGCGGTTGGCCTAGCTGCGGAGGGGTGGAATATTTCGGTTCTCGCGTCGTGCGCTCGTTCTCACGTGACCTGGGCTGACAGCTACGCACCCGGTGAAACTGAGGAGGAAGGGGTTCGAGTCAACCGCTTCCCGGTCGAATCTCCGCGCCCATCGGACTTTGATGCGTTGAGCGATCGATTGTTGCCCTGGGCATCTCAAGTCTCTGAGTCCGAGGCTCTTGATTGGATCGATCAGCAGGGCCCGCAAAGCGCAGCGCTTCTCGATGCGGTCCGGGCCGTCGATTCTGGCGTTCTCGCGTATTACCCATACCTCTACCAACCGACGGTTCGAGGAATTCACTTGGCCCGGGTGCCGTCCATTCTCCACGCAGCCTGTCATCCGGAGCCTCCACTCGACCTCCCGGTGTTCGACGGGGTCTTTGGTTCGGCTTCAGCTCTCGCTCACCACAGTCGAGCTGAGCAGGAGTTGGTCCTTCGCCGCTTCCCATCGACCACCGGGACCCCTCAGACCGTCCTCGGGTTGCCCATCGAGGTCAGTGCGCCGGTTGAGTCGGACCGCGCCCGCGAAGCATTGGGGCTGGGTAGTGAGCCGTTTGTGGTCACCCTCGGCCGTGTTGATCGGGGCAAAGGCACCTTTGATTTGATTGATTCTTTCTCGCGATTCCGCGAAACGAATGGGGGCGGACGTCTGGTGCTCGCCGGTCCTATCGTCGAAACCCCACCCACCACCGATGGGGTAACGGTTCTCGGCCCCGTGCCTGAGGAACATAAGTACGGCCTGCTCGCTGCCGCCGACGTCCTGATCAATCCATCTCCCCACGAGTCGTTCTCGATCGTTGTCCCCGAGGCATTCCTGGTCGGAACCCCAGTCCTTGTCAACGGCTGGTGCCTGCCCCTGCGCGAACATTGTGAGAACTCAGGTGGTGGCCTCTGGTACACGGGTTCGGCAGATTTCGAGGTTGCCCTGAGTCGTATGCTCGGCGATGACGCGCTCAGAGCATCAATGGCCGATGCCGGTCGTTCCTATGCCGCACGGGCATTTTCGTGGAGATCCGTACTGCACCGATACGAGTCGCTGGTGGAGCGAATCAGCTAGTCGATCTCGGTCACGTCGGCGGGTCGAATCGCTCGTGTCGGCTTGTTCACCCGGACGACAAGGTCGGCCAAGAGTCCCATCACAAGCAACTGGAGAACGACGAAGCCCAGCAGAAGGGTGTTCGCCGCGGGGCGAACGTCCTTGTCGATAAGGTCGTATCCCAGCTTGGCGGCGAAGATGACACCCAGCATGGTGGTGACCGGCAAGATGACGCGTAGCGGGTCGTAGGACAGCATCATCCGAATGACCTGTAGTGCGTAGCGGCGGGTATCGGCGAGCCAATGGAACTTCGACGTGCCCGCCCGTGTCTCGTAGTCGATGGGGAGGTAGGTGACCCGATAACCATTCATGAGAAACGCCATGGTGATGGTGGTGACACAGCTAAAACCAGCCGGCAGTTGGTGCGTGTACTGGAGTGCCACATCGCGACGCATGGCCCGGAATCCTGAGTTGAGATCGGGAATCTTTGTTTTGGTGAGATAAGAGGCGAGCCGACGGATTGTCCATTTCGCGGGAACCCGGAGCAGCTTGAACGTGCCTTCCTCGGTGGTGCGAGCCCCCACAATTTGATCGGCAGTACCCATTGCTTCTACCAGTTCTGGGATGCGATGGTTGGGGTACGACATATCGGCATCGGACCAGACCACAATTCGTCCGTGAGCGGCATCGGTGCCGATTCGCCTGGCTGTGCCGGCACCGTGGTTTCGCTCGGCGCGGATCACACGGGTATTTGCTCGACCGACAGCGATGTCACCTGAGCCGTCGCTGGAGCCGTCATCCACGATGATCAGTTCCCACGAATATGATGAGGAATTCATGGACTCATGGATGCGTGTGAGCTCAGCTTCGAGGTGCCCGGCTTCGTTGTGCACGGGCAAGACGATGGAGATGTCAAGTTCGGCGTTGGAGTTCACGACATGAGCCTATGTCTGAAGCGTTGGATCCTGTGGCTTGGTCTGGCTGGGCTGCTGCTACAACCGACCCCCCATCGCATTTCGACCTCCGTCGCCGGTGATCTAGGCGACAGCATGTTCCTCACCTGGACGTTGTCGTGGGGCGCGCACGGACTCGCCACACAGCCGCTCCGTGTCTTCGATGCCAACATCTACCATCCTCATGCGAACACCCTGGCACTGTCGGACTCGATGCTTTCGTTCGCCCCGATATTTGGTGTGCTGAAGTGGTTGACCGGTGACGCGATCGTGGCGATCAATATTCTTGTCATCGGCATGTTCGTCCTTGCGCTCGTGTGTTCGCACGCCTTGGGAAAGTGGTTGTTCGGACGCGAAGACTTGGCGATCCTTTTCGCTGTCGTTGTGTGCTGCAACAGCTATGTGTTCGGCCAACAGAATCATCCGCAGCTCCAGACGTTCGGGCTGATCTCGCTGTGTCTACTTCTTCTCTTCCGAGCGATCGAGCGGCGACGCCGACGGGACGGGGTCGCCTTGGCTGCGGTCACGGTGGTGCTCGCTCTGGCAAACGTGCTTTACGGCTTGATCTGGGTGGTGGCAGCGGTCGCTGTTGTCGTCACGTTGGCGGCTCGGCGCGTGCTGCCTCCGATCCGATCCCTGGTCCCGGTTGGACTCACGGCTGGCGTCTGCACGGGCATGGTGCTGGGACCGGTGGCATTGCTCTATCGGCGTGTTCTCGACACACATGGTGTGAAACGCGGTTATGAGCAGTCGAACTCTCTCGGATTGCGTGACCTGATCACCCCGCAACGAGACAACTGGAGTTGGGGGAGTTCACTCGATGCGTTCAATTCCTTTGGCCGGCCTGGAGAGCACCCGTATTTCGTGGGCTTTACCGCTCTGTTGCTCGGACTCGTCGGGGTCGCTGTCATCGTTCTGCTCGGTCGTAAAGATCCGTGCCGAGACGATGTACGGATTCGTATAGACGAGATCGTTGCTCTCGTGGTGGCGGGACTCGTCGCCCTTATGCTCGCGGTTGGCCCAACCCCCAATGGTTGGTCTGGGCCATTTCGCTTGTTCCACGCCTACGTACCGGGCTTTGACGGTGTTCGAGTCACCGCTCGCTTCACGGTGGTCACCTTCATCGCCGGTGCCGCCCTCGTTGCTCTCGCAGTTTGGTGGCTGCAACAGCGCCTCCAGTCACGCCTTCGCCCCGCCCTCGTCCCGATGATCGTGCTTTTGATCCTGATTGAGGTCGGTGGGCCGATGGGTCGCGTCGTCGTCCCCGAAGGTGACCACCGATTGGTCTATGAAGCGCTCGCCGAGATGGATGAAGGTGTCGTCCTCGAACTACCAATTCGGACTCAAAACGATGGGGCGGTGTGGCCGTTCGTCGAAGCCATGCGGATGTATCACGCCACCATCGACTTCAATCCGCGGATCAACGGATACTCCGGTTCGGCGCCGCGAGGCTTCGATGCGCTGGGCGACATATTGAATGGTTACCCGTCCAAGGAAGCGGGGGAGTCAATCGATGGGCTGGGGGTCCGCTATGTGATCCTCCACACTGGCACCGAGCAAGGGATTCAGGCGTACACCGTCGCTGAGGCTGAGGCGATCGCCGCAGTGGCAGCTGATCTGGGTGGGACCATCTCACGACATGGCAACGATTGGTTGGTTGATCGTGGTGAAAATGTGTGACGGAATTCTCACGAGAAATCTCTTATGATTCATTTGGCCTATGCCGAGTAAAGAGAGATGCCACGTCGCTTTCTCGTAGTACTCGTCTCG
>JABIQM010000252.1 GCA_018699415.1 Acidimicrobiaceae bacterium | reverse complement strand
TCAAAGGTATGGGAACCAATTTCAGTGGAGCGGACCTAACCGGAGCCGACCTGGGGGGAGCCGAGGTGAGCGGTGCGAATTTCACCGGCGCGAAACTTGTCGATGTCGATCTGACCAGAGTCTTTATGGAACTTACGGATCTGACCGGCGCTGAACTGGCTGGCGCCGACCTCAGCGGGAACTTCCTGCCCGAGGTCGACTTCAGCGGTGCTGACTTGACCGATGCCAACCTGACCTTCACACACCTGAGCGGCGCAGACTTCACCGGAGCCGATCTGCGTTACGCAGACTTGCGGGGAGCCCATCTCGGCGAAACCGACTACACGGTCGGTGTGTTCGCGAGTTCGAACTGGTCCGGGCCAGCCCACGCCGGCCCGGCGGTTTTCACTGATGCTCTGTTGGGTGCTGCAAAATTCTGTTCCGACCATCTGGTCGGTTTTGGCGGTTACCTTCCCGATGGCACTAATACCTCAGCCCACGACCTGCATCGCCTTACCGATTGCGGTCTCCTGGCGGAAGTGAGGCTCATCGAGAGTCCCCCAGCTGAGGCGGGGCAGGCGATGGCTGACCTCGAGTTGGCGCTCCAACTCGTGTCGGGCGAAAGCAATGAGTTGCGGATCGCCCTTATCGAGGCCCTCCGGTTGGCCAACTCCCTCGACGCCACCGAGTACCCGGACTGCAATCCGGTTCACGCAGCGGACCGGTCGCTGTTCGGTATCCCTACCGGTGCCGACATGGTGGAGGTCATTGCACAGGTCTCTGAGCGTTGCGGCCCCCCCGACCCCTTCATCGCGCGCTACGACAGTTGGGACTACACCCCCGACCGAGATCAGTGGGGTTCGATGTGCGCGGCCGATGACGTCTCGACCTACCGCACGTGGCAGGTCGGCGATCGTTTCCTCACGGTCAACTTCTACCGGGACGACGACGGCTCCCAGTTCACGCTCGACACGGGTTGGATGTTTGGCTGGACCGGAGGCGACCTCCCGGGGGGAATCGAGGTCGGTATGACGAAGGAAGAGGTGACCGACATCCTCGGTCTCGATCCAGACGGGTTCGTGCACGAGGACCTCTCCGATTACCTCATCGACACACCCGACTTCAGTTACTTCTGGGGGGAGGGAGCGGGCTGGGGGATGACCGCGAGTACTCACGGGCAGCCCCAAAACAAGTCGGTTCTGTACTTCGATGAAGACCTGCTCTCGGGCTTTGACAGCACGGACTTCAATTTGTGCCAGTGAGTCGCCGGCAGTCAGCTGAAATCTGGCAGCGCGTCGAGAATCCGCTCTTGCTCGTCTGTCCTGAAACCGGAGAAGATATTGCTCTCGGTACCGAGATCGGTGGTGAGTAGCACTAACGACGAGTTAGCTCGGACCCCTGAGTGCTGTGATGCTTTGGATGTCGTCTACATGTTCTCGGTCGAACTGCTCAACCTCTGACTGTTCACCGCGGCACGTCGGTCGGTGGGGGACCCAGAATTACAGCAGCACTGGTGAATCGCTGATAACTGTGTCGCTCCGATTCGATACAGAGTCGTCGTCGACGGACAGCACCTCGATGTCACTGACATCGTCGGAGGTTGCCAGGCCGGTCTCACGGGTTTCCGCTGTGTCACCGCAAGCGGAAGCCAACAGGCTCAACCCGACGACGACCCCGGCGGCCCATGGATGGGTCAAAGGGGGAGGAGAGTATTTATAGGGGAACGGAGCGAAGACGTGGATTGGACCCCGATTCTTCGATTCCGCGAGTGTGAGTACCACGATTTTTCAACGTGCCGAACTTGCCCTGTCCGCCTTCACGTGAGTTCCGGGCCGCTCTCGGCGTAGATTCAACGCATGGATCCGACGTATTCCGCTGAGGCCGACGAGTTTCGCGCCCGTATCCGCACGTTCCTTGACGAGAACCTCCCCCCGGGATGGGTTGGCATTGGTGCCTTGCCTCATGATGACGTCAAGTCGTTCACCGATGGGTGGCGTCAGAAGTTGGCGGCCAACTCGCTGCTGGCACCGTCGTGGCCGACGGAGTACGGCGGAGGTGGCCTCTCCGAACTCGAGCAGGTGATCCTCGCCGAGGAGTTCCAGAAGGCTGGCGCACCAACCGGTGGCAGCAATGACGCGTTCAGCATCCAGATGGTCGGCAACACCATCCTGCACTGGGGCACCGACGAGCAGCGGGCTCACTTCCTGCCTCGGATCATCAGCGGTGAGGACACCTGGTGCCAGGGCTACTCCGAGCCTGACGCTGGTTCTGACCTCGCCAACCTCGGTTTGCGCGCCGTTCTCGATGGCGACGAGTGGGTGCTCAACGGCCAAAAGATCTGGACGTCGGCCGGTCAGTACGCCGATTGGATCTTTGTCTTGTGCCGCACGGATACGGATGCTCCGAAGCACCGCGGCATCAGCTTCATCTTGTGCCCGGTTGATCAGCCCGGTGTTGAGGTGCGGCCGATCCAGATGCTGTCAGGTGACTACGACTTCAACGAAACGTTCTTCACCGATGCCCGAACCCACAAGGACAATGTGGTGGGCGAGGTCAACGGTGGTTGGGCGGTGGCCATGACCCTGCTCGGCTACGAGCGTGGCGAGGCTGCTGCCACGCAGCCCCTCGTCTTTCGCACCGAGTGGGACAAGTTGGCGGCCCTGGCTAAGGAGAATGGCACCAACAAGGACCCGAACGTACGAGATCGCCTCGCCTCAACGTTCATCGAAGTCGAAATCATGCGTTACCTCGGTATGGGCACGCTCACCCGGTTCCTGAAAGGGGCTCAACCCGGCCCGTCTGAGTCAGGGTTCAAGCTCTATTGGAGCGAGTACCACAAGCGTGTCACCGAACTTGCGGTTGATGTGATGGGTGCCGATGCCCTGGTGTCGCAGTCGTCGGCAAAGTCGTCGTTTGGTCCTGATCTTGTGGGCTCGCCCAATGATGCGACGTCGTGGCTAGGTGCCTTCTACAACGCACGGGCCGGCACAATTTACGCCGGTACGTCCCAGGTCCAGCGCAACATTCTCGGTGAGATGGTGCTGGGACTGCCGAAAGAACCGAAGGCGCCCAAATAGGGCTAAGTCCATGCTGTAGTCCCAACCAACGAGCGAGTGCCACCGCACCGTCACACTGGGGCGCTACGTTCGCTCGGTGGCCACGAACAAGACCAGTACCAGCTATGACGCTGATGCCATCCAGTCCCTTGAGGGGTTGGAGGCTGTTCGTAAACGTCCGGGTATGTATATCGGGGGCACTGGCTCTGATGGGTTGATGCTTCTTGTGTGGGAGTTGATCGACAACGCCGTCGATGAGGCGTCCGCTGGCTTCGCCAACAAGGTCGATCTGACCCTGCATCGTGACAAATCGGTTGAGGTTGCGGACAATGGCCGCGGTATTCCGATCGGTCTGCATTCCGGGCGCAAGGTGTCGGCCCTTGAGGTCGTGTTCACCGAGCTCCACGCCGGCGGAAAGTTTGGCGGCGGCGCCTACTCGTCCTCCGGTGGTCTCCATGGCGTGGGTGCCTCAGTGGTGAACGCGTTAGCGGCGAAATTGGTGGCCGAAGTCGATCGTGATGGGGCCACGCATCTTCTGGGCTTCAAGGAGCGAGTTGCCGGCCAGTTCACGGGCTCGAGCTTCAAAGCCGGTCATCGACTCGAGAAGATCAAGAGGATCTCGAAGAATAAGACCGGCACTCGGGTGCGTTTCTGGCCCGACTTCGACATCTTCGATCCCGCGGCTGTGATTGACGTGGAAGAGATCTGTATCCGACTTACCCAGGCGTGCTTCCTGGTGCCGGGCATGAAGGTGACCGTCACCGACAAACGAACCGATGGCATGACAGAGCCGTTTAGTTTCGTCAGCCGCGGTGGCCTTGCCGATCTTGTTGAGCATCTTGCTATTGGCGAGGGAGTCAGCCAGACCATCACGTGCGCGGGCATCGATTATTTCACCGAGAAGGTGCCAGTCAACGGAAAAATGACCGATGTCGAGCGCGAGTGCACTGTCGACGTCGCTCTGCGCTGGGTGAAAGGCTACGACACCGAAGTTGTGAGCTTCGTCAACACGATTCCGACCAGCCAGGGCGGTACCCATCTCGCCGGCTTCGACAAGTCGCTCACACGACTGATCAACAATGTCGTGCTGAAGGACAATCGCAAGCTGGCCAGGCTGGCGAAGGAAAACAAGCACAAGGCGACCAAGGATGATGTCCAGGAGGGCCTCGTCGCTGCGGTGAAGGTCACGTTTCCCGAGCCTCAGTTTCGCGGCCAGACCAAACAGGAGTTGGGTACTCCGGCAATCGAGGGCATCGTCAGCCGCGTGGTGTACGAGCAACTGAAGGAATGGTTTGAACCGGGTGGTGGGCCTCGCTCGCATGTGAAAGCGATCGCCGACAAGCTTGCCGCCGCCATCCAAAACCGTGTTGCGTCGAAACAGGTGCTGGAGAACAAGCGAAAGGCGGCCAGCCTGGGCTCAACCGGTATGCCGGAGAAGCTCGCCGACTGCCGTGTCCATGGCCCAGACTCTGAGCTGATCCTGGTGGAAGGCGACTCAGCCGCTGGTCCTGCCAAACGAGGCCGCGACTCCGAGACGATGGCGATTCTGCCCCTACGAGGCAAGGTCGTGAACGCGGCTAAGGCCAGCCAGAAGCAAGTGCTCGACAATGCTGAGGCCAAGGCGTTATTTACGTCAGTTGGCGCGGGGGCGGGGCGCGATTTCAACATCGAAGATGCTCGCTACGGTCGCATCGTGATTCTGTGCGACGCGGATGTCGATGGCAGCCACATCCGCTGTCTGCTGCTCACGCTGATTCACAGTTACATGAAGCCCATGCTCGAAGCGGGCAACGTCTACTCGGCACAGCCGCCGCTCTACACCACCAAGGTGGGCGATGATATCTATCGCGTTTACTCCGACGAGGAGCGGGAATCGGTTATGGACGAGCTATGCAAGGGCAACCGTAAGCGCGAGAATATCAAGTGGCAGCGTTTCAAGGGTCTAGGTGAAATGAACGTCGATGAGTTGCGTTACTGCGCCCTTGACCCGGCTACCCGCACCCTGCGCCGCATCACCATGGACGACGCCCAAGAAGCCAAGGACGCAGCAAAAATGTTCGACGTGCTGATGGGCAACGACGTGTCAGTCGGACGCGACTACCTCGTCAAGAACTCGGCCCTCGTCGACATGACCACCCTCGACGTCTGACAACGCACGTCTGGGGACAGACCCCAAACGTGCTTACTTGTGGCCGAAGGACTGGCTTAGGCCGGCATTCTCGAAGCCCTGGGGCGATTGGCCCGTCGTGGCGTACATGTAGAGGGCGGTCTGGAAGACCGCGCCCAGGGCGCTCATCACCACAAGGGCGAGGGCGATCCAAACAGCGGCTACAGCAATGCCGATAACGGCGAGCACCATGGAACCGGAGGCCACGAGAACGCCTCCGATCAGAAGTGCGGGGATGACGAGCAGGAAGCCGACGAGGCCAAAGCCAACGCGTGCGATGAGGTTCTCGCCCCAGGTTCTCTTCAACAGGCCGGCCGAGGTACGGAAGCCTTCGATGGCGCCCTTGTCATCGATGATGATCGCTGGAATCGTGAGGAAGGCAGCGACCTCCCAGCCCATCTGTAGTCCACCGAGGATCAGGTTGCCGACCCAGCCAGCTCGTTCTCGAAGGGCGCGGAGGATGGCGCCGACCGTCCAGTTGATGATGGCCCACGGCACGAGGCCGGGGATGCGCGCGAAGGCACGGGAAATTGCGCTCGTGACTGTGGGATCACCGCCACTCATCCGCTCATGAGCGCCCGCTACAAGCGCGCCGGTGAAGAAGACCGAAATGATCGCCATGCTGACACCGGCGAGGACAAAGAGAATGCCAGATAGAGGTGTCATCACGTACCCGTCGCCGGTTGCCGTCGTTGTGGTTTCGAGAGCGAAAAAGCCCGGCAGTGCAAACACCAGCAGCGCCGCGAGCGCGCCAAGGAATGAGAGTACGGGTAGCGCCAGAAGCTCTCGGTCCTTTTGCAGCACATGCCATGACGTGCGAGCGAGTGTGAATGTATTACGGATACGACCCATGACGGGATTCTAGGGCAGTGCTGCCGTTGGTCCGCCGCGGTCGGCATGAGCAAGTCATGCCGAGATCGTTCACGAGGGTGACTTGCCTAGAGGGAGTAGTCGATGACAGCGCGGATGTTTTCGCCGGCATGCATTGCCCGGTAGCCCTCGTTGATCTCGTCGAGGGGGTAACGAGCGGTGATGAGTTCGTCGAGCTTCAGCTTGCCCTGGTCGTAGAGACGAAGAAGCTTCGGGATGTCGCTGCGAGGGTTGCAGTAGCCGTAGATCGAGCCGTGGAGGTGCTTGCCCATCATGGCGAGATCGACGGTGTTGAGCGTGATCTCGTTTTGCGTGATGTTGCTGAGCGATGTGAGGGTGAGATTGCCGGCCTTACCAACGAGGGCCATGGCCGGGGCGAACAGGTCGGAGGTGGCGTCGCCGACTGTAAGGAGCACCGCGTTGGCGCCTCGGCCCCAGCTCAGATCCTGAACCAGTGGGCCAGCCTCCTCGATGGAGGCGACTGCATGGGTTGCGCCGACGGTCTGAGCGAACTCACGCTTCATCTCGACTGGGTCGACCGCGATCACGTTGGCGGCGCCAGCCATTGCTGCGCCCTGGACGGCGTTGATGCCAATACCGCCGGTGCCGATCACCACGACCGTGTCACCCGCCTTCACACCTGCCACGTTGACTGCTGACCCCCATCCGGTGGCCACGCCACACGAGGTGATTGCAACCGCATCCAGCGGGTACCAGTCGCCGACCTTGACGATCGAGTTTTCGTGTACGACCGAATATTCGGAGAAGGTTCCGATGCCGCTCATCGCTCGCACCATTCCTGTCGGACCCTTGTGGCGTGGCTTGCCGCGCTGGATCTCTTCGCCATTGTCACAGAGGTACTGCATGCCTTCGGCACACGATGGGCAGCGTCCGCACGACGGGATGAACGAGGCGGCAACGTGGTCCCCGACCTCCAGTCCGCGAACACCTGGGCCTACTGCTTCAACCACTGCGGATCCCTCATGGCCGCACACCATCGGGAGGGCCGCCTCGGTGAAGTCGCCGAGTCGCACGTGTTCATCAGAATGGCAAAGGCCGGCGTAGGCCATCTTGATGAGGATTTCCTCGTGGCCAGGATCCTCGAGCTCGAATTCGTCGATGACCCAAGGACCGTTCACTTCGTAGGCAACTGCAGCGCGTGTCTTCATGAGGTGAACATAGGCGCCAACTCTGCCGACTGTCACACCAGTGGAGTAGAACTACGTATGTGGAACCTGAACCTGATGAGCGCGGCCGAGTGAAGTCGGCGGCAGCGATCCGTGAGGTAGGCGTGCCTACACCGCCGTCGCGCCTCTCGCCGTCGGGAGCGGGCACGTTTGAGCAGTGCCCTCGTAGATGGCGCTTTCGCTATGTCGAGCGCTTGCCCGACCCGCCTGGGGAGGCAGCGCTTGCGGGCAGTTTTGCCCATCGTGTCCTTGAGTTACTGATGCAAAAGCCGGCTGCGGAGCGCACGCCGGCCGTAGCGAAACTCATCGCCCGTGACGAGTGGGCAGATGTTGAGAGCGACAAGGATTACCAGGCGCTCGACCATGACGACGAAGGCAGCCGCCACTTCCGCTGGAAGTCATGGCAGGCGATCGAAGGCCTCTGGGCCCTCGAAGATCCCACCATGGTCGATGTCCGTGCCACGGAGCAAGATGTCCAAGCGGTCCTGGGTGGCGTACCGTTTCGCGGGATTGTCGATCGGCTTGAAGACGAAGCTGATGGGCTTGTTGTCACCGACTACAAGTCGGGCAAGGCCCCTGGGCCGCGCTACCGCCGTGGTCGACTCGACCAGGTATTGCTCTACGCCGCTGCGGTGAAGGAGGCCACCGGTGAAATGCCTGTTCGGGCACGCTTGCTCTATCTTGGGCAGCATCCGGTGGGGATCGATGTCACTCAGCCGGAGCTTGATGGCGTGATCGAGAAGCTCAGCGGCACGTGGACAGCGATCAACGCAGCGTGCGATACCGATGAGTTCGAGCCGCGTACTGGCCCGTTGTGTGGCTGGTGCCCTTACGCGGATCTGTGCCCGGAGGGCACGGCCGCGGTCGCGAAGCGTGAGGCTCGCAAGGCGGCTGAGTCTCCGGCCGAAAGCGGCTGACCTTATTCGGCTGATGGCGGGTTCTGCCCGCTTTGATTCCGCTTCCAAAGATGACGGACCACCATGAGCGCCATGATCCCGCCCGCAGCGCTAATCACGCCTGAACTGACGAGCAACTTGTCGGAGGGAGGATCGGCTGGCGCGGGTGTCACCGCAGGTTCAGGTGGTGGATCATCATGAGAAGGCGCAGTCGTTTCATTGGCCGTCGGCTCGCCGAGAAGGGCATCGACGGGTGCCGAGTCTTCGGTGTCGGGCTTGGGCCGGCGACGATTGGCCTGGGGGTCATAGGCCATGGGTGACCTCCGGAGTTGAGATTGGTACTGGTTCACTCGATGAGAGCACTAGATCGAAGAGTTGATCGAACTCGGCCGCCGCTTCCGCCGCGCCCGGCCGAGTGCCGAGCGCATGAATCGGCAATGATGCTGCTGATGCCTCAGGGATGGCGGCGCGAAGGTGGATCGGTGGCAGAACGATGTCAGGGTGGTCCTTGCGAAGCTGCTCGTCCCAATAGCGG
>JABIQM010000300.1 GCA_018699415.1 Acidimicrobiaceae bacterium | reverse complement strand
TTGCGGCTTTCTTGGCGGGTGTCTTCTTGGTGGCTTTTTTTGTTGCGGCTTTCTTGGCGGGTGTCTTCTTGGTGGCTTTTTTTGTTGCGGCTTTCTTGGCAGCCGCAGTTTCGCCGCGCACGGTAGTCGCAGTGATGATGCCGGCATCAACACCGTGACGATCAAGGTCATAGCGATGAATTGTGAAGTCCCGCGTCTGCCCAACCGATACTGCGTCGCGGGCTCGGCGGGGAGCGGGATCGGCCATCAATCGGAGCGGAAGGTAGATCTCGATCCCGTCGGCGCGAGCGTACGCGCCATGCGATGAGAACTTCTCAACGGTGGCCTGTACAGAGGACCCAACCGGATTCGCCCGGCGAAACGCGTTCCATGCCGTGGTCCCGTTGCCGTCGTCGCTTCGGCCCTGACCCGACTTCTTCGCCGGTCTGTTGGCCGAACGTGAAGCCTTAACTGGTGCCTTCTTCGCCTGCGCCTTCTTCGCCTTTCCCTTTGTCACAGCTTTGGCTGGACGTGGGGTCTTCGGCGCTGGCATCGGTTTCGTTTGTGCCGCTGCCTTACGTCCGCGTCCGCGTTTGGCAGCCTTTGGTTGCTCAGGCACCGCGTCGGCATCGACCTCGTCGGCGGCGGACTCGACGATCTTGTCACCAACCTCGTCGACCTTCTTTGTATTGCGAGTGGCCTTGCGACTAACGGGCCCGCGCACTGGCAAGCGAGGAACAAAGATCCAACCGATACCGGGGACGGGCTTGCCGCCGATGAGTCGGCCCACGTCGAAGAGCCAGTCGAAGGTGCCGTGGAACTCCTGAAACGAGTCGTTGGACAGTACGACCGCGTCGACGCGATTGGCGACCTCAAGGATGAACGTGTCGCCACGGCCGATCACGCCGGCGGGCGGTGTGATGATCTGGTTGCTGTCGATTGCGGCGCGTACAGCGTTGCGTTCCGATGCTGCCACGCGGTGTTCGAACGACGCGTCGACGATGACTGTGACTAGGGAGAACGCGTGGTCTGTGTCGAAGGAGGCCACTGCCTCATTGAGTTGGGCGAAGCTCGGCTCCGAACGTCCTTCGGTTGCAATGTTAGACCCGTCGACTACGGCATGCTTTTGAACCATGAGGGTTCAGTCAATCATGTTGTCTACGCTGCCTCGGTGATTCGTGCTGTTCTGTTTGATTTCGGAGGAGTGATTCTCACTAGTCCGTTCGAGGCGTTCAACGTGTATGAGGAAGAGGCGGACTTGCCTCAAGACCTCATCCGCACCATCAACGCGACCAACCCTGACACCAATGCGTGGGCCCATTTCGAGCGTGGTGAATACTCCACAGCGCAGTTCGTGACGGCGTTTGAAGCCGAGGCGAGAGCTGCCGGCTACGAGGTCGACGCGTCTCGTGTTGTTGGGTCGCTCCGGGGACGACTGCGTCCGGCGATGGTGGAAGCGGTCCGCCGCTGTGGAGCAGAGTTCCGGACCGCGATGTTGACGAACAACTTTGTTTCGCCGCACGACGAGCCGAGGACCACTGCCATGACCGATGCCGACGGCGCCGATCTCGGAGCCGTGCACGCACTGTTTGAAGAGATCATCGAGTCGAGCGTCGTCGGGGTGCGTAAACCGGAACCACGGTTTTATGAGATCGCGTGCGAACGACTCGGTGTCCGGCCCGAAGAATGCGTGTTCCTTGATGACCTGGGGATCAACTTGAAGCCAGCCAAGGCCATGGGGATGCAGACGATCAAGGTTGTCGATCCAGCGAATGCGCTGGCTGAACTGGAAATGATCTTGGGGATCGCTCTGAGCGGATGACGGAATACGTCATCAAGATCGCTCGACGAGGCAAGCCGGATAGGGCGTAGTGCTGGTCATTGTTGTCGAGGTGCACCACCATCGTGATAGCGAGTTGCTTCGCTTCGCCGACGCGGGGTCTGTCCCCAGCGTGACCTGCTAGAAGGTCAACGCTTCGTTCATGAGTTGGGCGTGTTCTTGGGCGTGAACGCGGCTGCTACCGCAGGCCGGAGAGCCCGACTCGAAGCGGCTCGTGCGACGGATCGAGTGTGTGGTCTCGTGAGCCTCGTAGAGACGGCCCTTGATCGAATTCCACGGACCCATGTTCTCAGGCTCTTCCTGAACCCACATGAGCTCACGAGCGTTCGGGTACTTCTCGAGCTCATGGGCCACAGCATCGAACGGCCACGGATAGAGCTGCTCAACCCGCACCACGGCTGCTGGTGCCATGCGTGCGTCGCGCTCAGCCATCAGATCGAAGGCCACCTTGCCGGAGCAGAGAATCACTCGCTGGACCTCGTCAGCCGGAGGTGGGTTACGGTCACTCAAGAGTTCTTCGAAGGTGCCGGACAGGAGATTGGTTACGAATGATCGAGACTGCTTTGCCCGTAGCAACGACTTCGGAGTGAAGATAATTAGCGGGGACCGTGTCGACTGCATTGTCTGGCGTCGCAGTACGTGGAAGAACTGAGCAGCGGTCGTGGCGTTGACCACCTGAATGTTGTCTTCAGCCGCGAGAAGCAGGAATCGTTCGATACGCGCAGACGAGTGCTCGGGCCCTTGGCCCTCGAAACCGTGAGGGAGAAGCAGCGTGAGGCCGCACTCCTGTTTCCACTTGTCCTTTGCCGCTACGAGAAACTGATCGATGATGATCTGGGCGCCATTGGCGAAGTCGCCGAACTGGGCCTCCCAGATGACGAGCGCTTGCTCGTTGACGATGGAGTAGCCGTACTCGAATCCGAGAGCGGCGTATTCCGACAGCAGCGAGTCGTAGATCCAGAGATTCGTATCGCCCTCCGCAAGAGCCCCGAGGGGCTGAAATTCGGATCCGGTCTCGTAGTCCACGAGCGTCGAATGGCGGTGGCTGAACGTGCCGCGACGTGAGTCCTGACCGGCGAGCCGAATTGATGTTCCTTCGATCAGGAGCGAGCCGAAGGCTATGGCCTCACCCAGAGCCCAGTCGATCTCGCCGCCCTCGAACATCTCGTCCCGCGTTACGAACTGTTGGGCCAGCTTCGGGTGCGTTGTGAAACCCTCAGGGCGCGTCGACAGCGCGTGGTAGACGCGCGACAGAGCGGCCTCGTCAATCGATGTGCGCAGGTGCGGGCGCACCCCCTCGCTCGCGGTTGGGGGCTGCGCTCGGGCATCGGGATCATCGGTGGTGCCGCGAGTCTCGTCCAGCGCGAGTTGAAGGCGGGATTTGAAGTCGGTGAGTGCGCTCTCTTGTTCTTCGGAGGTGATGTCGTTTCGCTGGACCAGGGCAGCGGTGTATTGCGCTCGAACTGATGGACGAGCGTCGATACGTCGATACATCTCAGGCAGGGTGTAACTCGGATCGTCGCCCTCGTTGTGACCGTGACGGCGGTAGCCGATCATGTCGATCACCACGTCCTTGTTGAACCTCTGGCGGTATTCGAAGGCAAGTCGGGCGACGCGCACGCACGCCTCAGGATCATCACCGTTGACATGGAAAATCGGTGCCTGGATCATCTTGGCGACGTCGGTGGAGTACTCCGATGAGCGAGCGACGTCGGGCGTACTGGTGAAGCCCACCTGGTTGTTGATGATGACGTGCACGGTGCCGCCGACGCGATAGCCGCGGATCTGCGACAGGTTGAGCGTCTCCGCGACGACACCCTGACCGGCGAAGGCAGCATCGCCATGGAGTAACAACGGCAGGACCGGGTAGGGCTCGAGGCCTTCCTCGGGATCGATGGCATCCATTCGGGCACGGGCCATGCCGAGGACCACCGGGTTCACGGCTTCGAGGTGTGATGGGTTGGCCGCCAGTTCGATCGGTAGCTCGTTGCCATTGCGACTAACGAACATGCCGGTCTGGCCCAGGTGGTACTTGACATCACCAGAGCCCTGCGTCATCTCTGAGATGGTGCCACCCTCGAACTCGTCGAAGAGTTGGGCGTGGGTCTTGCCGACGATGTTGACAAGCACGTTGAGGCGACCGCGATGGGCCATCCCCATGATCGCTTCAGCCATGCCCGCGTCGGCGGCGGCGCCGAGCAGCGCGTCGAGCAGCGGGATCGCGGATTCGCATCCCTCGATACCGAATCGCTTCTGTCCGACGTACTTCGTGCCGAGGAACGTCTCGAGCGCTTCGGCCGCGTTGAGGCGCCCAAGGACATGGAGTTGCTCATCGGACGTGATCGCGCGATCAGCCCCCTCAAGCTTCTCTTGCATCCAGCGTTTTTCTGTTGGCTCCTGGATGTGCATGTACTCGACGCCAACGGTTCGGCAGTACGCGTCGCGCAGCACACCGAGCATGTCGCCCAGCGGCATCCTTGCCTGGCCCGCGACCTGGGCATAGATGCCGGTCTCGCTGCCAGTAAGAAACACGCGGTCGAGGTCCCAGATCGTGAGGCCGTAGGTCGCGGGATCGAGCTCTGCGTGCATCTTTGGCTCTTTGACCTGCAGCGGATCGAGATCCGCTATGAGGTGACCGCGGACGCGGTGCATGTTGATGAGCTGATTGACCTTGGCCTGCTTCTCCATCAGCGAGTCTTCGCGATTGACCGGGTTGACGTCACGACGCCATTTCACAGCCTCGTATGGCACGCCCATGGCTCGGAAGATGTTGACGTAGAAGTCGTCCTCGCCGAGCAGTAACTCGTGAACCTTCTTCAAGAACATGCCGGACTCGGCACCTTGGATGACGCGGTGGTCGTAGGTTGAGGTGAGGCTGATCACCTTCGAGACGCCGAGGTTGGCGAGCATCTCCGGGTCGGCGGCCTGATACTCGGCGGGGAATGCGATCGAGCCAACACCGACGATCAGGCCTTGGCCCTGCATCAGCCGAGGGACCGATTGGAGGGTACCGATTGTGCCTGGGTTGGTCAGGCTGACAGTGGCGCCGGAGAAGTCATCGGGGCTGAGGTCACCGCGGCGAACCTTGCTGATCATCCACTCGTAGCGATCCACAAACTCGCGGAAGTCAAGCATGTCGGCATCTCTGATGCACGGCACCATGAGCGTGCGTGAGCCGTCACTCTTTTGGAGATCGACGGCAATGCCAAGGCCGACGTGCTCGTTGCGGATACGGACGGGTTTGTCGTTGGCGTCGGTGGTGTACGTGTTGTTCATTGCCGGAATCGAGTCGGCGATGGCCCGCACAACGGCGTAACCGATTATGTGGGTGAATGAGACCTTGCCACCGTGTTTGCGGCTGAGGTAGCCGTTGACAACCTTGCGGTTGACCTCAAGAAGCTTGGCTGGCACTTGGCGAAAGCTGGTGGCGGTGGGGACGTCGAGGCTTGCTTGCATGTTGGTGACGATGCGGGCACTCGCGCCGCGGATCGGCTCGTGGTTGTCTGGCCGGGGATCGGCTACGACGGCCGCTGGGGCCGGTGCGCTCGGAGCGGGTGGCGGAGGCGGGGACGTCGTCATCGGCTGTGGTGAGACGACGACCGATGTAGCTTCAATGTTTGTGCTTTCCGGAGTGGCCTCGGGCCAAATACCAGAAGGTTCGGCTTCGAACATCGCACGCCAGGCGGGGTCGACCGAGTTGGGGTCGGTGTCCCACTGCATCCGCATCTCGTCGATCATCCAGGCATTTGGCCCGAGGTCGCTAGCAGGACCAGAGTTCGTCATCGCGTTCCAGCATAGGAGGCCGCGGCCTCTCATCTTCGGGTCTGGCGTGTATGAAGGTCGTGTCTATTCAGTAAGGTCGCCGACGTGCGGATCGTGACGTGGAATGTCAACTCCCTGAATGCTCGGCTCGGACGTGTCGAGCGCTGGCTTGAAGCCTTTGAACCCGACGTCTTGTGCCTCCAGGAAACCAAGCTCTCCGACGATGCGTTTCCGGCCATGGCCTTCCAGTCGATGGGTTATGAGACCCTTCACCATGGTGAGGGTCGCTGGAATGGGGTCGCCATCTTGAGCCGCGTCGGAATTGAAGACCCGATCGGCGGCTTCGGTGACGACGTTGAGCCCGATACCGATGCCCGTATTGCGTGGGCGACATGTGGTGGTGTCCGAGTGGCGAGCTGCTATGTCCCCAACGGTCGCTCCCTCGACGATGATCACTATCAGTACAAGCTGCGCTGGCTTGATCGGTTGGCCGCCGATCTCGATGGGCAGTGTGACCCGGGCGACGATGTCGTCGTGTGCGGTGATTACAACATCGCTCCCGACGATCGTGATGTCTGGAACCCGACCAAACTCGAGGGGCAGACCCACGTGAGTCAGGCTGAACGAGACCGCCTCACTGCGCTTGAACAGTGGGGTCTCGTAGATGTCTTTCGTGAACATCACGATGATGACGGGCTCTATTCGTGGTGGGACTATCGCGGTGGCGCCTTCCACAAGAAGCAGGGCATGAGGATTGATCTACTGATGACAACCAGGTCTGTCGCCGATGAGGCGCGACTCGTTGTCGTTGACCGCAACGAGCGCAAGGGACCCAAGGACGATCCGCCGAGCGATCATGCTCCGGTCGTGCTCGAACTGGCGCGGTGAGCGTTTCAGCCAGATTTACGCCAAACTGAGACCATGTTAACGCCCCTTGACGAGCACCAATTGCTCGTTTTCTGGACCCAGCTACTCGTTCTTTTGGTCTTCGCCCGGGTGTGTGGTGAAATCATGCGGAGGATCAACCTTCCGTCGGTGATCGGCCAGTTGGCGGCTGGAGTGATCCTCGGTCCGTCGATATTTGGCCGGGTTTGGCCGAGCGGGTTCCACTGGTTCTTACCCGAGGGTGAGATCTCCTCGGGTGCGCTGCTGGCAGTGAGTTGGATTGGCGTGGCGCTGCTATTGGTCACCGCTGGGTTTGAGACCGACCTCGGGTTGATCAGACGACTCGGTCGCGCGGCGATGCTGGTAACCGGGTTTTCACTCGTCGTGCCGCTGATCGGTGGCTTGATCGTCGGTTTCTCTCTTCCCGAGTCTTTCATCGGAGCAGAGAGCGACCGCACCGTTTTCGCTCTCTTTGTGGCAGCAGCGCTGTCCGTCTCAGCACTGGCAGTCATCGCCAAGATTCTCAGTGAACTCGGGTTGATGCGGCGCGACTTCGGCCAGATCACGGTCGCTGCGGGGATGGCGAACGATGTGGTCGGTTGGGTGATGCTTGCTGTCTTTGCCGGCTTCGCCGTGTCTGGAGAGGTGTCGATCCAGAATGTCCTCAGGACGGTCATCGGCTTGGCGGTTTTCCTTGCCCTCGCAATGACCGTTGGCCAACGCGTTGTCGATCGAGCACTTCGCTGGGTGCGCCGCGACGGTCCCAATGTCGAAGGAGCGATGACTGTCGTTGTCTTCACGATGCTCGTGTACGGCGTTGCCACCCAGGCTCTCGGAATCGAGGCGGTCCTCGGCGCATTCGTCGCCGGTGTGGTGCTACACCGCTCGCGGTTCCAACAACACGATGTCCTGCATCACATCGAGTCGCTGACCGGCACGTTCTTGGCGCCGATCTTCTTCGCCACGGCTGGTCTTCGCGTGGACCTCGGCTTGTTGAAGGGTGAGGCACTCGCCTGGGCGTTGATTGTCATCGCCGTCGCGATCGTGGCCAAGTTTGTCGGCGCCTACGTCGGTGGGCGCCTTGCTGGCCAAAGCTCTCGAGCCGCCGCTGCGCTAGGTGCGGGCCTTAACGCCCGTGGAGCGCTCGAGATCGTGATTGCGTCTGTGGGTCTGTCCCTTGGAGTCTTTACCGAAACTGCCTACACCGTCATCATCATCGTCCCGCTCGTGACATCGGTTTTTGCCGCTGTGGCCCTTCGCATTGCCGTGCGGGATTGGCTGGGCTCTCCGGAGGAACAGGAACGTCTTGAACGAGAAGAGGCACTGAGCAAGAACCTGGTGGTCAAATCGTCGCGCATTCTCTTGCCGTCGCAGGGCGAGCCGGCATCGATTGCTGCTGCCCAATTGGTCCAGTTCGCGTGGCCGAAGGAAGCGCCGACCACGATCATGTCGATCCGGTCGAATGGTGAGTACCCAGACGTCGACGTGCTGCGAAACGTGCTTGATGAGCGCGAGGTCGACACCCGTCAGGTTCGCGAGGATGACATCTCCGCATCGATCGTGGCGGAGTCCAAGCTCGGCTATGGAGTGATCGCTGTTGGTGTGGCGGCACGTCACGAGGGTGTGCTGTATTCGCCAATGGTCGATGAGTTGCTACTCAACGCCACGATCCCCGTCGTCATTGTGCGCCGTGCGCGCGGTCTCGAACGACCGCTTCCAGCCGCGTTCAGCCGCGTGATCGTGCCGGTCACGGGCACGCCATCATCTCGGTCGGCCCAGGAAGTGGCGTTTGCCGTCGCCGGCCAACTGGGCACCGAGGTTGTGCTGACCCATGTGGTCAACCGAGAGGTCAGCTCGCTGCCACGCTTGTTTAATTTTCGGCGCGATGCCCTTGCTCCAGTCCACAGTGCCGGGGATGCGATGATGGCGCTTGCGGCAGGTCGAGCCGTTGACGCCGGCATTGAACCACGCACCCTCATACGCGAAGGCCCGTCTGCTGGCGAGGTCTTGGTCGAGTCGGCCGCTGCTGAATCTGCCGACCTCGTCGTGCTGGGCGCTCAGCTTCGCAATGTCGACGGGCGCCCGTTCATCGGCCACACGGTTGAGACGGTGCTGGAACGCTCCGATGCCACTGTCGTCGTCGTGGCCCAACCCCGGCTCCGCACGAGCCACTGAGCAAGTCGGGTACAAACTGCGGCGTTACTCTTCGTCGAGGCAGGTGATCTCGAGGATTTTCAGGCCGAAGCGACGGGCATAGACGGATCCGATGCCTTCTATCTCGGCGAGTTCTTCGATTGAGCACGGGCGCTCGGCGGCCAGCAGATGGAGTATGTGATCGCTGAGAATCCCCGTCGGGGTGGCTCCGGCCTCTTTGGCCTGTTTCTCGCGCCATTGCGCGATGCCGTCGAACACGAGTTGTCTCTGCAGGGCATCAGGTTCAGCTAGGTCGACGTCGGCATGTGCAGCGATCTTGGCGCGGATGTTAGCGAAGGACGGACGATCGTCGGGTAGTGCTGGCGCCTCTGCAATAAAGGCCGACAACCAAGGCGAGGGTGGTCGCTCCAGGAGCTTTTTGCCGATCGCTCGATGACGACACCAGGAGACATGGAGTTCCCGTTCCGCTCGGGTGGCGGCAACATAGAGGAGGCGCTGCTCTTCTTGGAACGCGGCACGGTTGCTGGCAAACGCGATCGGCACCAGTCCGTCCTCGAGGCCGACTAGGTGAACAATTGGCCACTCCAGCCCCTTGGCTCCGTGGAATGTGGTGAGTTCGACGCCGTCGTTCGCTGCATTGGCGCGATCATCGGCTCGCAGTGAGGTGAGAAAGTCGTCGACTGTTGCGTTCTTCTCGAGCGCAAGGTGATCGTGGGCCAGTTCGAGGAAAGCCTCAACCATCGCTGCCCGCTCAGCGCTGAGGTCAGGGTCGGTTTCGGTGCTGTCTGCGATGGCCATCTTCAGAGGCCGATTGCCGTGCCAGTCGTCGAGGAGATCCATGATCTCGGGGCGGCGGAGCAGTGCGCCTTCGCTACGACTGCGCGTCGGTATCCCGGCGGCTTCAAGAGCACTTCGTAGCGGAGGTAGCTGGGCATTGGTGCGGGCAAGGACCGCCTGATGGCGCCAGGGTGCGCCGGGGCGATGTCGGCCGCGGACGGCACGAGCGATCGCTACCGCCTCATCGTCTCCCTCCAGTTCTCGAATCGTGGGCTCGTCGCCCGGTGGCCGAGCAGACGGCTGGGCTGGTTCGTCGAGAACTCGGCTCGCAGCGGCGAGGATCTCGGGGCTTGATCGGAAGTTTGTGCGGAGATGGAGCACGGCGATGCCCGAGATGTGCTGGTCGATGTTGCGAAGCAGGTCTGGTTCTGCGCCGTTCCACCCGTAGATCGCCTGATTCGGGTCGCCCACGACCAGCAGCGTCGACTCCGGGCCGAGCCATGATTGCAGTACAGCAAACTGGAGTGGGTTGACGTCCTGGAACTCGTCAACGAGAAGGTGACGGTGGCGCCAGTGTTGTGCTGCCGCGAACGATTTGTCGTTCGTCATGGCGTCGTGGGCCAGCGCCAGGATGTCGTCGAAGTCGATCAGGCGACGCTTTCGCTTGGCTTCGTTGTAGGCCGCGTAGATGTCGGCGGTGAACGACGGGCTACGAGGCGGGCGGCGCTTGGCATCAGCAGCGGCCTGGACGTAACGCTCCGGTGTCACCAATCGAGCCCGCGACCAGCCGATCTCGGCATCAAGATCCGCCACCACGGCGCGGTCGAGTTTTGGGTTGGCTTTGGCTACGAAGGCCATTCGGCGCTGGAGGAGCTCGGGCGGCTTGCGGCCCTTTGATTCCCAGTGGCTTCGGAGGATGGCGAGGGCGACGCCGTGGAAGGTGCCGGCCGCGACCTGGTCGCGAAGGCCGAGCGAACGGGTGCGACGCCGAAGCTCGCCGGCCGCCCGGCGAGTGAACGTGAGGGCCAGAACATGTCGCGGATCGATGTTGCCGGTGGCTGCCTGCCATGCGATCCGGCGAGTGAGGACGCGGGTCTTGCCCGAACCCGCGCCAGCGATGATGCAGAGTGGTGAAGCCGATGTGGTCACTGCGTCGCGCTGCTCGTCGGTGAGATCGGCGATGAGCGCGGCAGCGTCACCGCGAATGCTGTTGTCCTCGACCCGGCCAGACACGCTGCGACCCTAGCGAGCGATCGTCGGCCCGTCGCCTCCCATGCCAGTAGTCTCGCGACGGTGGAGGTGATCGATCGGCGCCGGTTTGAACGCATCGTCAGTGACGCGCTTGATGCATTGCCGGAAGAACTTGGCCAGCTCATGGACAATGTCGTGATTATGGTCGAGGACCACCATCTGACCGAGGACCTTCTTGGCCTGTACGAGGGTGTGCCGTTGACCGAGCGTGAGGACTACGGAGGGCTTGTCATGCCCGACGTCATCACCCTTTATCGGCGACCGTTGTGTGCCGTTGCCCAAGATCTCGACCAATTGGTTGAGGAGATCGGTGTGACTGTCGTGCACGAGGTGGCTCACCACTTTGGGATCGACGACGACTCGCTGCATGAGTGGGGGTGGGGCTGAGGTGTTGACTACTGCTGCCTTGATGAGGCTTGCCGACCGTTCCATGCCTGGCATGGAACGGGTCAATTTCCGCGACTGGATCCTGCGGTCCGCGCTCGGATGTACCGGCCGTGCCAACAGCACCCTTGCGAACGGTGACCCGGGTCTGGGGATCGAGGAAGCGATTCGAGCGGTCGAGTCCTGGTACCGCGAACGAGGGCGGGGCGCGATATTCCAGATCTTCGAGTCCGCTGACGACCTAGGTCCGGTGCTCTCGGCACAGGGCTATGCAGCGAGCGAGCCGACTGTCGTCATGTGTGCCCCGTTGGAGAGTGTCCGCACAGGGGAAGCCAAACGTGCCGTCGTTCACTGTGACATCCCGCCTGGACTGCATTCTCTGGTGGGCGAACCTGACCGCGTCACTGAGATTACGACCACGACCCTCGACAAGTTGGTTGCCGTTGTCTCGGGCGACGATGGTTGCGCGCTTGGTTGTGGGATGGCGGTTATCGACGGCACCGCCGCGGGCATATTCGCCATGCGAACAGCGACCGACGCGCAGGGCCAAGGTGTTGGAACGATCGTGCTTGCTGCCCTCGTCACCACCGCACATGAACAGGGAGTGAGAGACCTTTGGCTTCAGGTTGAACACAGCAATATCCGAGCACGCGAGTGGTATGAACGCATCGGGTTCCTGGAGGTCGACGCGTATCGATACTGGCATCCGTCGGTTTCATCTCTTCGTTAAGGGGAGAGAGCGCCGGCCCGCGTCGGAGCCGCTGTGAGCCCGTCATGCGCTCGAACCACGCCAGCATCAATGCTGTGTCGTGGATGGAACCAACCGTCGGCTCTATTGCCCCGGTCCCTCACCGGTCGCCTCATTTGCACCCTGCTCTGAAGGTGAAAGAATGGTGGGATCGTTCTCCCCCATGTTGAGGAATCGAAGAGCTGCGCACGCTGCGCCATAGCCATTGTCGATGTTGACCACCACGAGTCCGGGCGCACAACTTGCCAGAGCACTGTTGAGAGCGGCCATACCGCCGGCACCAACGCCGTAGCCCGTGGAGGCGGGGACAGCGATGACAACGCCTGGCACGAGGCCTCCGATCACGGTGGGAAGGGTTCCTTCCATTCCGGCGACGGTGATCACGACTGGCATTGCTCGAATCTCTTCGACTCGGTCCATCAGCCGCCAGATGCCCGCGACCCCAACGTCATAAATTTCAATGCACCCATGCCCGTAGTAGGCGAGGGTTCGCGCTGCCTCACGGGCGACGGGAACGTCGGATGTTCCCGCTGAAACCACCGCAACCCTGGTAGCGATGCCGGCGGGCATCTCTCCCAGGATTCCCGTACCGGAGACCGGATCGAAGTCTACGATTGAGCGAAGTTCGGCGGGGAGTGCGTCGAATTTGTCTTCGTTCAACCGGGTGAGCAGCAGACGAGACTGTGCTTCGGCGGCATCGGAGACGATGCGTTCGACCTGATCGACTGACTTGCTCAAGCAGTAGATCGTCTCATCAAAGCCGAGTCGCTCCGAGCGTGAGCTATCGGGTGTCACATCCCAATGCGAGGTCATGCTTGGGGTCTCACGAACGCGCTGCCCATGCGATACGGCTCGAACGTCACGACTTGCTCGAGGCCACTCGACCGCACAAGGTCACCAACCTGTTCGCCTAACGCTATTCGGCGGTCGGCGGAGAGTGCCCCCAGGGCCTGGTCGTCGAGTTCAATCACAACAGCATCTGAGCGGATGCGGCAACGCACTGTTTCGGCATCGATCTCGGCGCGAAGCCGTTTCTCTACTCGATAGATGGCACCCAGCACACTGGGATCAATGGCGATACCGGTTTGAACCCGGCTGGAGAGGCACGGAGAGGCGGGTAGTTCGGCAAGGTCGTCGAGTTCCAGATGGGCGGCGACAGCTCTGACATCGGCCTTTGTCATGCCTGCCTCCACAAACGGGTGACGAACATCATGATCGGCGGCGGCGCGAAGTCCGGGTCGGTAATCGCCCAGGTCATCGACATTGGCCCCCGACACGATTTGGCCCTGAACGCGGGCGGCGATGCTGTCATAGAGGTTGGTTTTGCAGTGGAAACACCGGTCATGGGGGTTCGCCATGTAGGCGGGGTCGTCGAACTCTCCCGCATTGAGAATTTCAAGTACCCAACCCTGCTGCGATGCGTACCGCCGTACTCGTTCGGTGGCGTCCTCGGGGACTGCTGGGGAAACCGCATGCAACATTCGGGCATGATCGGGAGAGAGACGGTGGGCTACGAATGCGAGAGTCATGCTGTCGACACCACCGCTAACAGCCACGCCAGCGTCGCCGATGTCGGTGAGCACTGTTTCGAGCCGTGTGAGTGCTTGCTCTGCGGTCATTGTGCGGCATCCTCCTCGGCCAGTCGACGAAGCCGCTGGCGGTTCGTATGGCCGTCCGCTGTCCCCGCGAGGTCATCCATGTCAGCCTTTGCCGTCGTCTGCCCGCCGGGCCGTTGCACCGTCTTCACGGTGACCGCTCCGCTAGGTGTTGTTACCTCGCGAAGTGATCGAGGCAGCGTTCGTCGCTCAGCCTCGTGACTACGGACCCCGATGGTTGTTGTTTCGCTCAGGCACATCTCGATGACAGCTTCGGACCGTCCCGGCTCGACGAGGAGTCGAACATGAGTCGAGATCCTTCCCTTCTTCGCGAACACTGGCATCTGCACGACGTCGAGCACGCCCGGAGCCATCCGCAGATTGTCCAACGCAACCGCCAGATCTTCAGCAGTCTGATCATCGACCTCGAATTCGCACACCGTGATTGACTCGACGTCTGGCGATACATGAGAGATATATGTGCTCACCCGTGCGATGTTGCTGAACTCGGCGAACCGTTTCGTGCCGAAACCTGTTCCGATCTGATCCAGTGTCGCGGTAGGGCGGGCACCGAAGGATGGAGTCAGATAGCGCAGGATTGCCGCGCCGGTTGGCGTGACTCGCTCTCCCTCTACTCCATCGTCATGGAGTGGACATCCGCGTAGCAGTAGCGCTGTCGCTGGAGCTGGGAGCGGAAGTGAACCATGTGCGGAGGCGACGCGACCATTCCCTGCCGGAATCGAGGAACATGACCAGGAATCGGCGGAAGCTCGGTCAATCA
>JABIQM010000111.1 GCA_018699415.1 Acidimicrobiaceae bacterium | reverse complement strand
GGAGACGCCGGCGACCAAGACAACAAGGAGCCTGGTGCGCTGCACGTCAAGGAACCAGATCGACTGGGTTTCGGTCCACCAGCTCGGAAGGTCCGGGTAGGACTTCGCGCCAGGGCCGAGAAGAACGACGGAGACGTTCTGGATGAAGAAGGAGATGCCGATCGATGTGATCAGTGGGATCAGGCGGGGGGCGCCACGAAGCGGCCGATACGCCACCCGCTCCATGACCACCGCAGTGAACGTGGAGACGAGAATGGCCAAGACAACGATGAAAAGCAGCGAGGGAACGAAGTTGGATTCCCAGGCGCCGGCCTCAGCAAGCTTGTTGCTGGTGATCATCCCGGTCATGGCGCCAACCATAAACACCTCGCCGTGGGCGAAGTTGATAAATCCCAACACGCCATAGACCATCGAGTAGCCGAGCGCGATCAACCCGTACATCGACCCCTGGGAGAGACCAGCGATGACCAAGCCTTCGAACTGGTCAGCGGTGAGCCCGGTGGCGTCGTCGTTGATTTGTTGCGCAAGCCAGTTGTTGGGATCGATCTGCTGGAGGGTGAACGCAAACAGGCCAAAGCCGATCACACTGAACATGGCGAATTTCAGAAAGAAAAGGAACCAGTCGACGCCTGTGCGGCGTGCCGACTTATGCCTCGTAGCGGTGGTCAAGTCTCCCCCTCTGGGACCTGGACGGAATGATGAGAGTAACGCGAGAGGTCCCCGTCCACCACTCGTGGACGGGGACCTCTTCTAGAGCGTCAGCATTAGCTGGTGCTCGGAGTTATTACGGTGCGTACTCGAAGACGACGTTACTCATGCCGCCGTCAACGTCACCGGAATCAGTGTGGTGCACAACGGTGATCTTCTGGGAACCACAGTCGCCGAAGTCGTCACAGTTGATGGTGCCGATGACGCCGCTGTAGCCACGGATCGCCGTGAGGTACGTGCGAACAGCGGCCTTGTCGATAACGAGCTGGCCCGCATCGTTGACCGATGACGAGTTCTTGATGGCATCGAGAAGCATGGCGGTGGCGTCGTAGGAGTGACCCCAGAACGGAGCCGACGGTGCTTCACCATGGTTGGCTTCGTAGTCCGAAAGGACTTCAGCTGCCGTCTTTCCAGTGGACTGGTTGACGTTTTGACCGAAGCGGACGTCAGGGCCCGAGAAGTACATACCCTCGGACTGGCTAAGGGCCAGGTAGTCGCTGTTCAGAAGGCCGTCAGCGGCAAGCAGCTGGACATTCTCAAGACCAGCAACGCCATGAGCCTGATCGGCCACGAAGTCACCAGCGGGCTGGAAGATCGGGAAGAACAGGGCCTCGGGAGCGCCAGCGGCGATCTCGGTGAGGACCGGCACCATGTCGGTGTCTTCCTTGTTGACGCCAGTGAAGCCAGTCATGGTTCCACCGAGGGCTTCGAAGGCATCGGAGAACGCCTGGGCAAGACCCTGGGTGTAGGGGTCGCCGTCGTGCATCGCAGCAGCGGTGGAATAACCGAGGTCGTTGTAGACGAAGTCAGCCATGGCAGCGCCCTGGTAGAGATCGTTGTGAGCGGTGCGGTAGTAACCAGCGTTGTAGTTTTCACCAGCGGTGCCAAGAAGGTCCGAGGTAAGAGACGGTGAGGTGTTCGAGCCGGAGATCATGACGATGCCGGCTTCAGCGATGAGCGGAGCAGCAGCGGTCGCCGCGCCCGAGCACGAGGTGCCAATAACACCAACAATCTGAGTGTCAGCCACGATGGTCTGAGCAGCAGCCTGGCCACCGTCAGCGGAGCAGAGGTCGTCGAGACCCTGACCCATGCTGACCTCGAAGCCGTTGATATCGCCGTAATCGGCAACAGCAGCTTCGACCGCGTTCTGGTTCGGGACACCAAGGAATGCAACGTCACCAGTGATGGCGTTCAGCGAGCGGATCTGTACCTGCTCACCCTCGTCGACGACGATGAAATCGGCGTCAGTGCTTGCCTCTTCAGCATCGTCGCCACACGCTGCTGCGAGCAGCGTGAACGAGAGCAAAGCGGCAAGCGTCATCGTGAGCTTGCGTGAAAGCTTCATATAGTTTCCCCTCCAAAGGGATACGGTATCGACGGCACCGCAGGGCCGATTCTTATGGGACACAAGTATAGGTCCGTTGGAATTCGGCTTGCACAGTGCCGATCACAAATTGCCACAGAGCGCGGTCACCCTGGATGCGACCGAAACTGGGTGGGAGTCTCGCCAACGAGTCGAACAAACTGCTTTGTGAACGCCGCTTGGTCATAGAATCCACTCGCTGCGGCCACCGTAGCCACGGACTCATCCGAGCGTTGGAGCAGGTTTGCCGCCCGATCGATTCGCGCCTTCAGGACGTACTGAGCGGCAGTAAGCCCGAAGACCTTCTTCATTCGACGATCGAGTTGGCCGGGAGAACAATCAGCGATCGCCGCCAGGTCTCCAATCATGATCACGCCGTCGATGCCCCGACGTACCGCTGCCACGATCGGCTCCAGCGACTCCACAGCGATACCGCTGGCATTGGGCGTGATCAGGTCGCGACTGATCGATACCAGCCCGACGACGGTTCCGTTTTCGGCGTGGATCGGTCGCTTGGCGGTGAGGTACCAGCCCGTTGATCCATCAGGCCTACGAATGAGTTCTAACTCATCGTGGATGATCTCGTCGAGAAGTAGTACCCGCTCGTCCTGCTCCTCGTAGCGAGCAGCAAGTTCTGTCGGGAAAAGATCACCCGCCCGCTGCCCAAGGACATCGCGTTTGGAACTTCGGCCCGAGCGGCGGACGAACGCTGTGTTGACCGCCGTGTAGCGGCCCTCGGTGTTCTTTGCGCAGAACATGACGTTGACGAGATCATCCAAGAGACCAATCAACTGCCATTCCGCATCGGCGGCATCGAGTTTGCTCTCTGGCTCCGTCATTTGCGACGTAATCGTACAAGACCTCGGCCGCTCATTTCCTGGACACTGACCACATGGTGATGACATCTGCAGAGAACCCCGTCGACCCTGCGGCACTTGTCGATGACTCCATCGCGCTCGTTGCTGGATGGCTTCAGACCGCAACGTCGATCGAAACCCGTTCCGAGCGGGGCGAGGTCGAGCGCCTGCATGCCCTGATTGATGAACCGGCCGGCGTGCACTTCGCCATGCAGTACATCGACCGGGTCGCTCGCCACGCCGACAATGTGCTTGCTGCGAATGAACTCGCCACCCTGGCGCGTAACGCAGACCTGCCAGGGTTCGTCGGTCCGGTCGACCGTGCCCTCCTTCACATCGGTGCACACATTGCTCCACTCGCCCCGAGGATCGTCATGCCGTTCGCCCGGCGACGACTTCGTCAACTCGTGGGACACATGCTCGTTGATGCTGACCCGACTCGTCTCCATCGCCACATGTCCGGTCGTCGCGAACAAGGGGTG
>JABIQM010000295.1 GCA_018699415.1 Acidimicrobiaceae bacterium | reverse complement strand
TTTCATCTTGCCGAGGTCAACCTGGCCAAAGCTCGTCACGAGATGGACGACCCTCGTATGGCTGGGTTTGTTGACAACCTCGACAGGATTAACACCCTCGGGGATGAGTCTCCCGGTTGGGTGTGGCGCTATCAAGACGACAGCGGTGCGGCGATTGACACCCAAGTCTTCGATGACTCACTCATGTTCATCAACCTCACCGTGTGGGAATCGATAGAGGATCTTCGGGCCTTCACAGTCGAAGGCGAGCACGTGGGTTTTCTTCGGCGACGGCTTGAGTGGTTCGACCGGATACCCGCTCTCCCGATGCTCACGATGTGGTGGCTGCCGGCTGGCATGCTGCCCACGCTTGACGACGTCGTGGATCGGGTCCACCATCTCCGCGACCATGGGCCGACGTCGTATGCGTTCACGTTCAAGGATCACTTCCCTCCGGAGGGTTGACCATGCTGCTGCCGAGTGAGCTCCAGTCTTTTATCCATGGCACGACGCTCGATGACCTGCCCGACGACGTGGTTGCCATGGGCCGTCGTTGCCTCCTGGATCTGATCGGGGTAGCTGCTAGCGGTTCTCGGACTGACTTGTCGCGTCTGATTCGGGGGCACGCAGTCGATCACTTTGCCGCCGGTGGGGCAGGCGCGCCCCTTCTCCTCGACGGACGAATCGTCAGCCCGGCAGGAGCAGCACTCGCCGGCGGCATGACGATCGACTCGCTCGACGCCCATGATGGCCATCGCCTGACCAAAGGGCATGCCGGGTGCGGCCTGCTTCCCGCGCTGATGGCCTACACCTCAGCCGAGGGCGTGGCTGACGGTGGCGAATTTCTCGCCACCCTCATCGTTGGGTATGAGGTGGCGACCCGTGCTGGCATTGTGCTCCATGAGACGGTGCCCGACTATCACACCTCTGGCGCCTGGATTGCGGTCGCTTGCGCGGCGATTGGTGCTCGAGTGCTGGGGCTTGACCCCGCTGTCACCGCTGAGGCTGTTGGCATCGCCGAGTACCACGGCCCGCGTAGCCAGATGATGCGGGTCATCGATCACCCGACAATGCTCAAGGACGGATCAGGGTGGGGCGCTATGGCCGGTGTCTCGGCCGCGTACCTTGCTCGCGATGGATTCACCGGCGCGCCCGCCATCACCATGACCGCCCCTGAAGTCCACGATCGCTGGGCTGACCTCGGGTCGACCTGGTGGATTCTCGATCAGTACTTCAAACCTCACCCGGTCTGCCGGTGGGCACAGCCAGCGGTCCAAGCAACACTCCAGCTTCGCGCCGCCAACGGCTTCGACGGTGCCGATGTTGCAGGTATTGTCGTCGAGACATTTCATGAAGGGGCCCGCTTGACCACCCGACACCCGAAGTCGACTGAGCAGGCGCAGTACTCGTTGCCGTTCCCGGTGGCCGTTGCGCTTCACGCCGGCCGACTGGGGCCGGGAGAACTCGGTCCGACGATGCTGGCGGATCCAGCCGTCGCCAAGCTGGCCGATCTCGTCGAGATCTGTGAGAACGATGACCACAACGCCGCCTTCCCCGGTAAGCGATGGGCCCGAGTTTCGATCGACCTGACCGATGGCCGTCGCCTCGAATCGCCCGACACCGAAGCCAGTGGCGATCCCCATCTCGCTCTGACCGACCAGCAGGTCCGAGCGAAGTTCCACGACTACGCCGACCCAGTTCTCGGCGCTGAGCGCGCCGCCTCGATCGAATCGGTGGTCGATGCCCTTGAGGCTGGTTCGTATATCAACGAGTTCCTCGAGCTTGTACTATCTGCACCATGACCCGCCGTGGCCGCCGACGTTCTCTTGCGGCATCGGCGATCCCGCAGTTGCCCTGGCGACAGGTCAAGAACGCCCACGGCACTCTTGACGTTCTTCGCCCTGAGCAGGTCGATCAGATCCACAACGCATCGATTCAGGTACTTGAAACCGCAGGCATCGAACTCTGGTCGGCTGATGCTCGCCGCCTGTTCGAGGAAGCTGGGGCGATTGTCGACCATGACACCACGGTTGTGCGGGTTGGCGCGGATGTGATCGAACATGCGCTGTCGGCCGCCCCATCGTCGTTCTCGCTCACTCCCCGCAACCCTGATCGGGCGGTCGAGTTGGGCGGCAACAATATTGTGTTCGGCCTCGTGGCGGGCCCACCGGCGGTGCATGACTGCATCAATGGCCGCCGCCAGAGCAACATGGTGGACTACGAGAACTTCGTGCGCCTTGCTCACTACTTCAACGCCATCCATATGCTGGGCAATCAGGTCTCAGCCCCGATGGAACTTCCGGCGAACACGCGCCATCTCGATTGTTATCGCGCCAACATCACCTACTCGGATTTGGCCTATCACTGCACCGCGATCGGACGTGGTCGTGCCCTTGACGGCATCAACATGCTTGCCATCTCGCGGGGGATGACCCTCGAAGAAGTGGCGGACAGCCCGGGTGTACTCACCGTCATTAACGTCAATAGCCCTCGCCGTATGGATGGGGAAATGGCCGATGGGCTGATCGCTATGGCGGAGCACGGCCAGCCGGTCTCGGTAACACCATTTACTCTCATGGGGGCAATGACGCCGGCCACACTGGCCGGCGCCCTCGTTCAGGCCAATGCCGAGGCGCTCTTTGGCATCGTGCTGACCCAGTTGGCGAAGCCGGGCGCACCCGTGGTCTATGGCTCGTTCACGTCCAACGTCGACATGCGATCTGGGGCGCCGGCGTTCGGCACGCCCGAGAACTCAAAGGCCAATGTGGCCGCCGGACAGCTTGCCCGCCGCTATGGATTGCCCTATCGGTCGAGCAATTGCACTGCGGCCAACACCGTCGATGCTCAGGCCGCCTACGAGATGCAGATGGCTCTGTGGGGTGCGGTCCTTGGTGGAGCCAACATCGTGTACCACGCCGCGGGTTGGATGGAGGGTGGGCTCCAGGCGAGCTACGAGAAACTGATCCTCGATGTCGAGGTGCTCCAGAACATGATGGAGTTCTTGACCCCGGTTGACACATCCGATGACCAACTCGCCCTTGATGCCATCGCCCGTGTGCCCACGGGCGGTCACTTCTTCGGCGATGCTCACACCATGGAGCGTTACGACACCGCGTTTTATCAACCGATGCTTTCGGACTGGCGTACCTGGGAGCAGTGGAACGAAGACGGCGCCCGCACCGCCACGGAGCGCGCCACCGGCATCTGGCAAACGGCACTCGCAGAGTAC
>JABIQM010000296.1 GCA_018699415.1 Acidimicrobiaceae bacterium | reverse complement strand
CTTGTTCCGGTTCTCAACGGCACCGCGTTCAAGAACAAGGGCGTCCAACCGCTGCTTGACGCCGTCATCGATTACCTCCCGTCGCCCCTCGACGTGCCGCCGATCACCGGCGTAGACAAGAAGGGCAACGAGGTTTCTCGCAAGGCCAGCGACGATGAGCCGTTCTCGGCTCTTGCGTTCAAGATCATGACGGACCCGCACGTCGGTCGTCTCACCTACTTCCGGGTCTACTCCGGCACCTTCAACAAGGGTGACACCTTGATGAACACTCGCACGTCCAACAAAGAGCGTGTCGGCCGGATTCTCGAGATGCACGCCAACAACCGCGTCGACAAGGACGGGGTCGCCACAGGCGACATCGCTGCCGGCATTGGTATCAAGAACACCCGCACCGGCGACACCCTCTGTGATCCCTCTCACCCGATCACGCTGGAAAACCTCGATTTCCCGGCGCCAGTTATCGAAGTCGCTGTCGAGCCGAAGTCGAAGGTTGATCAGGAAAAGATGGGCAAGGCTCTTCAGGCCTTGTCTGAAGAAGATCCCACCTTCCAGGTGACGACCAACGAAGAGACCGCACAGACGATCATCGCTGGCATGGGAGAACTGCACCTTGAGGTGCTGGTCGACCGTATGAGGCGTGAGTTCAAGGTCGAAGCTTCTGTGGGTAAGCCTCAGGTGGCGTACCGCGAGACGATCACTGCTGCGGTGGTCGAGCACACCTACACCCACAAGAAGCAGACGGGTGGTACCGGTCAGTTCGCCGTGATTTCGGCCACGATTGAACCCAACCCTGGTAACCATTACGAGTTCGAGTCCAACATTACTGGTGGTTCTATTCCTAAGGAATACATCAAGCCGGTTGATCAGGGTGTTCAGGAAGCAATGAGTAATGGTGTGCTCGCCGGCTTCCCGACAGTCGACATCAAGGTCATCCTCGAGGACGGAAAGACGCATGACGTCGACTCGTCAGAGATGGCCTTTAAAATCGCTGGTAACGCATGGTTCCGTGAAGTCGTGCGCAAGGCAAAGCCAACTCTTCTCGAGCCGGTCATGGGCGTGGAAGTCGTCACCCCTGACGACTACCTCGGCGATGTGGTCGGCGATGTGAACTCTCGTCGCGGTCAGGTGCAAGGCACCGAGCAGCGCGGCAAAAACCAAGTTGTGAATGCACTCGTGCCGCTCTCCGAGATGTTCGGATACAGTACAGATCTGCGTTCACGCACGCAGGGGCGGGCCACGTACACGATGCAGTTTGATTCGTACCAACCCACCCCAGCAAACGTCCAGGAAGAGATCGTCGCCCGAGTCCGCGGCGAATGATCGTCTCCGAACCCAATTCAATGAACAAGGAAGAATAGTTATGGCCAAGGAGACGTTCGAGCGGAACAAGCCTCACGTCAACGTGGGAACGATGGGACACATCGACCACGGCAAGACGACGCTTACCGCTGCGATCACTAAAGTTCTCGCTGACAATGTTGAAGGTTCGTCCTTCACCGAGTTTGCGAACATCGACAATGCTCCCGAGGAGCGCGAGCGTGGCATCACGATCAACGTGTCGCACGTGGAGTACGAGACGGACAATCGTCACTACGCCCACGTCGATATGCCGGGTCACGCCGACTACATCAAGAACATGATCACCGGTGCGGCCCAGGTAGACGGTGCCATCCTCGTGGTGTCTGCCGCTGACGGTCCGATGCCCCAGACTCGTGAGCACGTGCTGCTCGCTCGTCAGGTTGGCGTTCCAAAGATCGTTGTTGCCCTCAACAAGGTCGACATGGTCGACGACGAGGAACTCCTCGAGCTCGTTGAGATGGAAGTCCGCGAACTCCTTGACGAGTACGACTTCCCCGGTGATGACACCCCCGTCATCCATGTTTCGGCTCTCAAGGCTCTTGAAGGCGACGCCGACGCTGGCACCAAGATCATGGAGCTGATGGCTCAGGTCGACGACTTCATCCCTACCCCCGAGCGCGATCTCGACAAGCCCTTCCTCATGCCGATCGAGGACGTGTTCTCGATCACTGGTCGCGGCACTGTTGTGACCGGCAAGGTTGAGCAGGGCAAGGTTCACACCGGTGACAGCATCGAAATCGTTGGCATCAAGGACACCACCACGACCACGTGCACGGGTGTTGAGATGTTCCGCAAGTTGCTCGATCAGGGCCAGGCCGGCGACAACATCGGCGCTCTACTCCGTGGTGTCGACAAGGAAGACGTCCAGCGTGGACAGGTCCTCGCCGCTCCCGGCAGCATCACCCCGCACACCGAGTTCGAGGCGCAGGTTTACGTGTTGTCGAAGAACGAGGGTGGCCGTCACAAGCCATTCTTCTCCAACTATCGTCCGCAGTTCTACTTCCGGACCACCGACATCACCGGCAACATTCAGCTGCCCGAGGGCACCGAGATGTGTATGCCTGGTGACAACACCGAGATGCATGTCGAGTTGATCAACCCGATCGCCATGGATGAGGGCCTCCGCTTCGCTATTCGCGAAGGCGGCCGCACCGTCGGCGCTGGTTCCGTAACCAAGATCCTCAAGTGAGCATCTGATGGCGACGGGACAGAAGATTCGAATCCGGCTCAAGGCCTACGACCACGAAATCATCGATCAATCGACGAAGAAGATCGTCGAGACGGTGAAGCGGACGCAGGCTCACCTGTCGGGTCCGATCCCTCTGCCGACCGAGAAGCACCGCTTCACGGTCATCAAGGGCCCGTTCAAGGACAAGGACTCTCGGGAACACTTCGAGATGCGCATTCACAAGCGCCTTATCGACATCCTGGATCCTTCGCCCAAGACGGTCGATTCGCTTCAGCGTCTCGATCTGCCCGCCGGCGTCGATATCGAAATCAAGATCCAGCAGGCTTAGACCGGCTGCGATCGCAGAGCTGAAAGAGCCCCGGGCGTTCCGCCTGGGGTTCTTCGCGTCCAACGACCGATGAAGCCAACTCGGGTCTTCGCCGCGTCGTGAAATGTGTCGGCAAGAGCTAGCGGTTAGCCAGCACGAGGTGGCCAACTGCCGTGTTGCTGGCGGCCACATGATAGTAGCGATGCATTTCTTCGGGGGCCGGACCGCCGGCGAGGTCCGACATTGCGCCCCGTCCAACCAGCCACATGACGAGTTCGATCCCTTCTGAGCCGGCTTCTCGCACGTACTCGATGTGGGGGATCTCGGCGAGGGCCTCTGGATCCGTGATTATGCGATCGAGGAAGACATTGTCCCACTCGGCGTTGATCAGCCCGGCCCGTGGCCCTTGGAGTTGATGGCTCATCCCGCCGGTACCCCAGACCTGCACATCGAGGCTTTCGTCGAAGGCTTCGACGGCTCGCCGGATTGCCTTACCGAGTTCAAGGCAGCGTCGCCCTGACGGCACCGGGTATTGGATGACATTGACTGCCACCGGAATCACCGGGCACGGCCAAGCATCGGGTTGTCCAAACATCAAAGATAACGGCACGGTGAGCCCGTGGTCTACCGGGAGTTCGTTGGCGATGGTGAGATCGAAATCTTGTTGGATCACCGACTGGGCGATGTGGGCGGCGAGTTCGGGGTGCCCGGCAACGTCGGGTACTGGTCGTGGCCCCCAGCCTTCGTCGGCGACCGGGAAGCTGGCCGCAAGACCGATGGTGAACGTCGGAATCAGGTCGGGACTGAAGGCGTTGCCGTGGTCGTTGTAGACGAGCACGATCGCGTCCGGCGTATTGTCGGCGATCCACTCGCGGGACTTTGCGTAGCCGGCAAAGAGAGGTTCCCAGTACGGGCTGCCAGTGTTGCCCTGGTCGATGGCTGCCCCGATGGCGGGCACGTGCGACGTGTAGACGCTGGCCGAGATACGGGCGCTCATTTGTCACCGTCCCACTCGTGGGTGTAGCGGTTGCCCTCGATGGGTCGACCGCCGGACAGCATCATGTCGCGATAGTCGTCCACGTTCATGTCGGTCATGGAGGACACGATCTCGAGATATGTCAACCCTTCCGATGCGCCGATTTTGGCGAGCATGTAGATGTTGCCGCCGAGGCTGATGAGGGCGTTGAGGTCACGATCGATCACGCCTTGAGTTTGTGCCTCGGTCATCGCCCACTCGTCGAGGTACCCACGTTCATCGGCGAGGAACCGCTCCCGGTTCTCGGCCTTCATCAATGACATGCAGAACTGGTTGAGCCGGTAACCGGCCCGTGACTGGTCTGCGTCGAAGATGGTCGTGCCGGGAACATCGATGTATGGCTTGTCGAGGCCCATGGACCCTCCTGAGAACGGGTCGAGAACCCCCGGCGATTTCCGGGCTGACCTTCGCATGACCTCCGCAGAGTGTCAACAATACGGGTCCGTCGTGGCCACATAGGCGACCCCGGAACCCATCAGATGACCACCGGACGTCATGCCAACATGGTCGCCACCCTCGATCACATCTCCGCCGGACGGTTCGAGTTGGGGATGGGTGCGGGCTGGAACTTCACGGAATCCGATGCCCGCCAACGTCGATATTGACATCAAGATCCAGCAGGCCTAGAACCCGCTAGATCCCCAGAATCGCGAAGAACCCCGGGCCTGAGGCCCGGAGTTCTTCGTGTCTTCGTTCTCGTCAGCGCTCTCAGCCAATGGTTCGGCTAGCGAGCGTGTTCGTCAGGGAAGCTTCCAAATCACAAGATGGATGTCGACTCCGTCATCCTGGGCAGCGCCTAAGCTAATGTCATAGAGTCTTATCCACAGCTCGCCCTCGTCGGCACCAGATGGAAAATGGGTCGTGGCGACAACATCTTGGTCAACGGTACCACTGAGTTGGTCCATGACTGTTACTTGGGCGATGTAGCCATCACTAAGGTCAGTGCAAGCATGCAAGATCGAGGCCGATCCGTTGCAGTGTTTGAAATGGACGAAGTCGTTCTCCGTTAGGTCGACATCGGTATTCCAATAGAGGGAATCCTCAAAAATGCAGCCCGGACCCGCCGGTGTGCAGTCCCCGGTATTATCAGGATACTGCGTGCCATCAAGCTCAATGATGCCGACGTAAAACGGATCGCCCGCAGCGATGTCGGTTTCGATGTCGGCCAGGGCGGGTTGCACGATGTACTGGTCGTAACGCCAGGCAAACGTGACGTTCTGTGCGCGGGTGACTGGGCCATTTGGTTCGAACGTTGTGGCGGTGGTGCCCTGGGTGATGCCATTGTCGAACGCCCACTCCACAGGCTCTGTGTAGTACTGCCCGTCGGGCACATCGGGGAAGGTGTGGACTGCG
>JABIQM010000293.1 GCA_018699415.1 Acidimicrobiaceae bacterium | reverse complement strand
CGCAGTCCACACCTTCCCCGATGTGCCCGACGGGCAGTACTACACAGAGCCTGTGGAGTGGGCGTTCGACAATGGCATCACCCAGGGCACCACCGCCACAACGTTCGAACCAAATGGCCCAGTCACCCGCGCACAGAACGTGACCTTTACCTGGCGTTACGACCGGTACGTCGTGTTACCCGCCCTGGCCGACATCGAAACCAACGTTGCGACGGTTGCGGGGGATGTAGCCAATGCCACGCGGGTCTACTTCGCTCGAGTGACGTCCGAAGGCAATCCTTCTCGGTCGGTGATCCCGTCGCCGGACGGGGTCAAGCCAAGAGTTGCTGCTCGAGGGCGTGCAGTGTTCGGTAGCAGCCCATCACCTGCCGCACCGACGAGTTGGGTTCGCGGCCTTCGCCAATGGCGGCGATGAACTCTCGGTCCTGGAGTTCGATGCCGTTCATCGACACAGCAACATCGGACACGTCGATCACCTCGTCACGACCCGTAACCAGGTCGTCGTAGCGGGCGATGTAGGTGCCGGTGTCGCCGATGTAGCGAAAGAACGTGCCGAACGGGCCGTCGTTGTTGAACGACAAGGCAAGGGTCGAAATGGCGCCTCCGGCGGTTTTCAGCTGGATCGACATGTCCATGGCGATCCCCAGATCAGGGTGATACGGCCCCTGGACCACGTTGGCCACAACCACCTCCTCACCGGTCTGATAGGCGAAAAGGTCGATGGTGTGGGCGGCGTGATGCCACAACAGATGATCGGTCCACGAACGGGGCTGGCCCAGCGCGTTGGTGTTCGTGCGGCGAAAGAAGTACGTCTGCACATCCATCTGCTGGATGTTGAACTCGCCTGCCGCGATCTTGTTTCGTATCCACTGATGCGACGGGTTGAAGCGGCGGGTGTGACCCACCATGGCCACCAGACCCGTCTCGGCCTGTTTGGCCAGCACCGCTTCCGCGTCGACGAGGCTGTCGGCCAACGGGATCTCGACCTGCACATGCATACCGGCATCCATGCAGGCAATCGCCTGGGCGGCATGCATCTGGGTGGGTGTGGCGAGAATCACCGCATCGATATCGGCGATGGCCAGCGTGTCGGCGAGGTCAGTAGACCAATGGTCGATGCCGTACTCGGCGGCTGCCTCCTTAGTGGCCGCGGCAGTGCGGCCCACAACAGAAACCACGTCGGCGCCAGCGATGTTGGCGATCGCGTCGAGATGTTTGCGGCCGAACGCACCAGCCCCGGCCAAAGCAAGTTTCATGCCTGTGTCTCTCTCATCAGGCCGTGACAGCGTTGGCCAACGGTTCGAGCCGGGCCGGGTCAAGAGCACCGCGCATCGACCACACGACGATGTCGACCCCGGCATCAAAAAACGTTTGTGCCCGGGCCGCGTCGGCGGCAGGGTCACTGTCGGGTTCGAGCCCCAGGTGAACCGAACGGGCAATCTCGGACTGGTCGCGCCCCACCGTGTCGCAATGGGCTCGCAAAACCTGGTCGAGTTCTTCCCAATCCGACGGCTGATCAGGGAACGTCATGTCCCACTGGTCGGCGAAACGGGCGACAGTGCGCAACGTGCGCAGTCGGCCCTTGCCCCCGATCACCATCGGGATCCGTTGCTGCACCGGCTTGGGTTCACACCACGCATCGGTCAACTCATAGAAGCGGCCCGTGAACGTGGTCGACGGGTTGGCCAACAAGGAAACGATGACCTCCATCCCCTCCTCGAAACGATCGGACCGGTCACGCAACTCCCCGAGCGGCATGCCGTAGGCGTCGGATTCCATGAAGTTCCAGCCCGCACCCATCCCCAACTCGAACCGACCGTCGGAGATGTGATCGAGGGTGGCAGCCATGTTCGCGGTAACCGCCGGGTGACGATGATGCATGCCGTTCACCATGGCCCCGATACGAATACGAGACGTGGCCTGCGCCAACGCCCCCAGCATCGTCCACCCTTCAAGGTTCGGGCCGTCGTAGGGCGGGGCCAACGGGTAGAAGTGGTCCCAATTCCAGGCGGACTCGAAAACGTCGATCTCATCAGCGGCCCGCCACACATCGAGGAACTCGTTCCATGTGCCGTGGTGGGGCGGCGTTTTGATGGCGTGGCGGCCGATGGTCATCTGATGGGCTCCAAGATCTCTTCCACTTCTGTCGACACGATTGTCGACAACCTAGCGATGTCGCCGGGCACTCTCAATCCGCCATGCTCGATGGATAGCCGAGTACGCCTCGTAGATCTTGAGTTCGATACCATCGGAAGTTCCGGACGGCTGTCTAGCGCGAATCATCGTCATCGCATACCGTGCTACACATCGCAGCCAGGAAAGGCGAATTTCAGTGCTCATATCCAAAACAAAACTTCTCATGGCGATTCTCGCTAGCGCACTCATCGTGCCTGCGACGGGTTTCGCAGTCCACACCTTCCCCGATGTGCCCGACGGGCAGTACTACACAGAGCCTGTGGAGTGGGCGTTCGACAATGGCATCACCCAGGGCACCACCGCCACAACGTTCGAACCAAATGGCCCAGTCACCCGCGCACAGAACGT
>JABIQM010000290.1 GCA_018699415.1 Acidimicrobiaceae bacterium | reverse complement strand
GATCTGGATGGCTTCGTCAACGGAGATGCGCCGCACCGTTGCCCCGCGGTTGGCTTCGCGACTAATGAGACCCTCGGCCTCGAGGGCGACGAGCGCTGATCGGATCGCGGCGCGGCCGCATCCGTATCGATCGGTGAGTTGGAGCTCCACAAGCCGATCCCCGGGTGGGAATGCGGTGCCCAGGATGTCGTCACGGAGAGAATCTGTCACTGACTCATCAGTTGAGGTCATGATCTCCCGTCAGGCGGTCGGCACCAATTGTTGACAATAGCGTCTCAGCCGAAGTCGTAGAGGCGTTGCGGGTTGTCGACGAGGATCTGGTTGCGGGTGGCCTCGTCGGGCACATAGTCGGCGAGAAGATCGAGCAAAGCGCCCTCATCGGGCATGGTGGCCATATTCGGGTGGGGCCAATCAGTGCCCCACAAGACCCGGTTGGGGGCCGCATCGACCAGGGCTTGAGCGAATGGGATCACATCGTCAAAGGGTGCTGTCTTGTCCGCCGTTAGACGTTCGGCGCACGAGATCTTTACCCAGCAGCGCTCGTCGGTTCGCATGAGGTTGAGAAGATGTTGAAACGGTTCCTGATCTACGCCGTCGACCGCAGGAACACGGGCCATATGGTCGATCAGGTACGGGACCGGCATCTGGTCAAGCAACTCGCCATAGGCGGAGAGGTCCTTGGCGTCGAAGTGCAAGACGATATGCCAACCGAGTGGTTCGACCCGTCGCACGAGTCGCCAGAACGTTTCACGATCGGGTGCGCCGCCGAGGTGGGCGACGAAATTGAAACGAATCCCGCGCACGCGATTCTCATGGAGATAGTGGAGGTCGTCATCGTCGAAGGTGTCGTCGATCATGGCGACTCCGGCGTAACGACCCTGTCCACGCTGGATGGCATCGACCATTGCCGCGTTGTCGGTCCCGTGGCAACTGGCCTGAACAAAGACAGCACGTGAGAGGCCGAGTCGTTCCTGCAAGTGTTCGAAGTCGTCGATCCCGGAGTCGGGGGGTGAGTATGTGCGGCGGGGAGAGAACGGGAATTTCGAAGAAGGGCCGAATACATGGCAATGCGAATCGCAGGCCAGCGGTGGCGGGGTGAACCTTGTTGGTCTCGAGGCGTCGAGAATCGGCCCAGCGACGGTGGGGATGACGACATCGGTGTGTGGTGGGTTCGCGAGAGCCACGATCGATTCCCTTCAGTCGCTGCGGGGGTAGACGACCCCGTCCATGAGTTTGCGAGCAGTGCGCACGATTCCGGCGCGCTCGACGACGACCTGGCCATCGCGGCGGGAGATCTCGATTGTGGCTTCGAACAGGCCGGTGGGGTGTTCAAGGATCACTGAGTCGCCGGCGATGGGTGCCATGATCTCGCTGCTCGGTGAGCCGGGAAGCAGCGCTGCAGTAGCGACCGACACGGCACCGAGCACACCGATTGCATCGTGGCATCGGCGGGGAATGAAGGTGCGGGTGCTCAACACGCCACCGGCTCGGGGTGGTGCAACGAGACAGATTTTCGGCACGGTGGCTTCGCTGACATCACCAAGTCCCATGAGTTGACCCGCCTCCAGATGGAGTGCCTCGAGAAAGGTTCCCAGTGACGGGTTGGCCTCGAGATCGGCGCAGGACTCGTAGCCGGTGACGCCGGCCGCGTCGGCGCGCAGCACCACGACCGGCATTCCGTTGTCGATCAGTGTGCAATCCACACCGCACACGCGGTCACGGACGGAGCCAGTCGGGAGCAGTGAACCGGCCGTTCCCCCGGCGATATCGGCGAACTCGAGTCGGATTGGTGCAGCCGCACCGGGTACGCCCGAGACGGCGGTCGTACCCGAGTAGACCGGCATTCCGCCGTGCACATTGACGGTGGCCGTGGCGACTGAGGCCGTGTTTTCCATATGGATTCGAAGGGTTGCGGTGGCCGCCGATGAGTCAACGTGGACGAGCCCGCGTTCGATCGCGAACGGCGCCACGCCGGCCAGCAAATTGCCACAGTTCTGTCGATCGCTGACGATGGCGTCTTCGACGCCGACCTGCAGGAAGAGGTACTCCACGTCGGCGTCGGACCGGGTGCTTCGCGAGACGATGGCGACCTTGCTGGTGAGGGGATGAGCGCCACCGATGCCATCGATCTGGCGGGCATCCGGTGTCCCCATGATTCGACGCAAGAGGTCGTCGCGCTCGACGCGTTCGGATGGGAGGTCGCCGGCCAGGAAGTACGCGCCCTTGGACGATCCGCCGCGCATCATCATGCACTGGACTCCACCCTCGGTCTGTGTCATGAGTTCCAGCTGTACTCCACCGGGAGAGGTTGAGCACGAAGAATACTCAGCAGTTGAGGTGTTGTCGACATGATTGTCGACAATAGGGATCCGCTGGCCCCATCTGCGTCTATCAGAAACTCTGTCAAGATGATCTGGTGAGCGACTCCTCAAATCCTCGGATCGATGCCCTCGAATCTCGAGTAGCGCGTCTCGAGGAGATGCTTGCGGAGTCCACCGCGGTCTCGGCATCATCGCTGGTCACGCCGTTGTCACCGCGGCCCGCAACTCTCTCGCCGCCGCCGCCGCTTCCGGGCGCTCAGCCAGTTCCGATGTCGTCCTCCACCGCGCCCGAAACCCGAGCGCCACGTGAACTGAACCTCGACAGTGAAGTAGTCCTGAAGTGGGGCGGTGTGGCGCTGGTTGTCCTCGCCGTTGGTTTCGCCGTGAGCACAGCCATCAGCGAGGGATGGGTCGGTCCCGAGTTTCAACTCGTTGGAGCTGTGGCGTTGTCGCTTGTGCTCATCGGGGTCGGCCTACGCCTACGCCTCACCCGACTGCCGTGGTCGTTCGCTCTTTGCTCTGGGGGCGTTGCGGCTCTGCTCACCACGGTCGCATCGAGTCTCTTCATTGATCAAACGAGCACCGACGTGGCGTTCACCGCGATTGCGGTCGTCGGCCTCGGTGGCTTTGTTCTTGCTCGGATGGTTCCATCGGAGTGGGTTGGGCTCGTCACCGTGATGGGTGGTGTCATTGCCTGGTTGGTGGTCGGGGAGGCTGAGCCGCCATTCGCGGCCACGGCCGCAGGCCTTGCGGTGCTGCTTGCAATCGCTATTGCTGTTGCGCTTGAACGGCACTGGTTCGGACTTCGTCTTCTGATCCAGGTCGTCGGCCTCGGTGGGCTGGTTTGGCTGGGGGCAGTGGCCGACACCGGAGCTGAGCAGGTCTGGACGCTTGTCATTGCCAGCGCTGTGACGATGTCGCTTCTGTGGGTTCCAAGCATTGGTGAACTCGAATCGCTCTGGCAGCAACTCGAGGTGCAACTCTCGGCCGCGGTTTCGCCCTGGGCTGTCTTGGTGCTGGGGCTCACCTTCGAGATGGACACGGACACTGCAATCGGTTCAACGGAGCTCGTTTCGGCGGCTGCGATGGCCGTTCTCGCCATCAGACTTCGTGCGATGATTCGCTCGCCCCACTTCGTGTCCCTGATGCTCGGGGCCAGTGTGAGCCTCACCATTGGACTCGCCGTGCTGCTTTCGGCCGAGGCGACGTTTGTCGCCGTAGCGGTGCAGGGCGCCGGTCTCATCATGGTGAGCAAGAGGATGGGCGAAAGCGTCCGAGTACTCATCAATGCCGCTGTGTTGCTGATTGCCGCTGCAGTCTTTGTGTTGGTTGATGGCGTGAACGCGTGGACCGACGACACCGCCTACGGCCCCGACATCGCTCGCTTGGCAATCATCGTCGCAATCGGGTTCGGTCTCTGGTTGACACGGCGTCGGCCAACTCAGCAGGTCGGTGCGTTGGGTCTGCTCGGGCTGCTGCTCATTTGGCTCGGATCGGTTTTCGTGCACCTGCCGGAAGGCCAGGCTGTGGTCTCGGTTTCCTGGGCGATCTTGGGCACGGTGGTCCTGATCGCCGGCGCGGTTCGCAAGATTCCTGAGGTCGCAACCGTCGGACTTGCCGTTTTGGCCCTCACCGTCACCAAGCTCCTGATAGTGGACATGCAAGAGGTCGACACGTTGTGGCGCGCCGCACTGTTCCTGGCGGTCGGACTTGGTCTGATGCGGCTCGGATTCCTCCTCTCGCGACTGACGGCGGTCGACGATGGCGATGCCTACTCGTCGGAGTAGGTGTCGGCTTCGCTTGTTGCAATGAGTGCGGCATTCACGATGCTGCCAGCATCGATCCCGGTGATCTCGTGGAGATCGGCGATGGTTCCCGATTCGCCGAAGCGGTCGACACCAAGGGCGTATTGGCGGGTACCCAGTGCCGACCCGAGCCAGGCAAGGCTGTGGCTGGCCGCGTCATGGACGCTCACGATCGGGCGCCGCCGTTCGATTGCCGGCACGAGACGGTGCAGGTGACTGGGCGCCCGGACCACGCGCGCAGACGCGGTCGATTGAGCAAACCCAGAACGCCACGTCTGGTACACCCGGTTGGGGCTGGTGAGATGTACGACGGTCGCCTGGACTCCCTCAGAATCGAGCTCGGCAGCGGCGGCCAGCGCCTCAGGCGCCATCGCGCCGGTGGTCGCGATCGTGACCGCTGGCCGTCCGTCCGGCGGCGCGTCGACAAGGCGGTAGCCGCCAGCGAGGACGAAGTCCCGCAGTCGATCCTCGCCCATCGAGTCGAGCACGGCAGCAAACGGCGCTTGGTCGATCGGTCGAGTTGACAGGCGGAGATAGCCACTGGTCCCGCCCGGCTGCGACAGTTGGTCGAGTGCGTCACAAAGAAGCCAGTCGACCTCGGTGGCGTAGCCCGGTTCGGAGTAGTTGATGTTGGGAAGCTCAGCCCCGACAGAGGCGGTGATCGTCGACTGGTGAGCCCCACCTTCGGGGGCGAGCGTCACGCCTGCGGGCGTACCCGCCACGACGAACTTCGCGTTGTTGTAGACCCCGTAGATCAGCGCGTCGAGTCCCCGCAGAACGAAGGGGTCATACACGGTGCCGACGGGGAGCAGGTGCTGGCCGTGGTGCTCGTGGCTGAGCCCGAGCTGCCCAAGCAGCATGAAGAGATTCATCTCGCTGATGCCAAGCTCGATGTGTTGGCCGGTCGGACCTGGCGCCCATTTGAGCAGCCGCTCGGCTCCGCCGTGGTCGTCACGCTCGGTGTGGGAGTAGACGCCACGTTTGTTGATCCATCCGCCCAGATTGGTTGACGCCGAGACATCGGGCGCTGTGGTGACGATGCGGTCACCGACACCTTCGATCTCGGCGAGACTGGCGAGCACCCGGCCAAACGCCTCCTGGGTCGATTGCGCGCCATTGGTCACCGCTGGTCGGGCCGACCGGGGCACTGGTGGGATCGGACGTGGAGTTTCGGGTGCGTTGTTGAGGTCGCCTCCCACCGCTCGACAAAGTCGGCCTGGGGGCGATTCGAGGTCGAAGCGGTCCCACTCGGTGGTTGTATCGAGACCAGCAGCGAGGCGAAAGGCTTCGACCTGTTGGGGGCTCAGCATCGCTGCGTGGTTCATGGGGTCGCCGGCCATAGGGAGGCCGTGACCCTTCACCGTGTAGGCGAAGACGACTGATGGCTGGGTCGTATGGGCGTCGCATTCGCGGAAGGTGTCCAGCAGGAGTCCAAGGTCATGGCCTCCCAGGTCGCTCACCAGAAGGGCGAGTGCTTCGTCGTCGAGTTCTGCGGCGATCTTGTGGACCGATTGATCAGCGGTGGAGAGGAACTTGTGGCGGTGCTCGGCTGGTCGAAGGGTGAAAAGTTCCTGATACGCCTCATTGGAAAGACCATCGATATGGGCCTTGAGTGCCTGGCCGCCTGGCTGGAGGAAGGCTGCTTCGAGACTGGCGCCGTACTTTGCCTCAGCGACGTGCCATCCCGCATCGGCGAAGAAACTCTTCAGTCTGATGGCGGCGATATCGGGGATCACCCGATCGAGGCTTTGGCGGTTGAGGTCGACAACCATCGTGAAGTTGCCAAGTTCGTTTGTGGCGGGGTCGGCAATGGCCTCCCACACATTGCCCTCATCGAGCTCTGCATCGCCGACGAGGGCGATGAATCGTGCCGGGTCGTGATCCCCGAAGTGTGAGTCGGTGTAGCGGCGAGTCAGAGCGGAAAACAGAGGCGCAACCGCGCCCAGTCCAACAGAGCCAGTGGAGAAGTCCGAGACATCGGGGTCTTTGGTGCGTGAAGGGTAGGCCTGAAGCCCGCCTCGCTGACGCAATGTTGTGAGGTAGGAGCGGTCGAGTTCGCCCGTGAGGTATTTGATCGCGTGGTACACGGGCGAGGCATGCGGCTTGACGGCCACTTTGTCGTTGCCGCCGATATGGCCAAACCACAGGGCGGTCATGATGGTGGCTATCGAGGCGCACGAGGCTTGATGTCCACCGACCTTGATATCGGTGTCACTTCGCCGGTTGGCGTGATCGATGATCCGCGTGGCAAGCCACAAAACTCGCTGCTCGATCTGTTGCAGAGTTGCCAGGTCCGGCGCAACTGTCGTCATAGGCGCTCCTTTCGACCCGTACGGTACGTCACACAGCGTTTGACTGCCCCAGGTAGAAACGAAAGAGACGTAGACAGGGCGGAGGTGCGACACTGTCGGACATGACTGGCATCGTTCGCATCATGCAGCTTTCCGACACGCACTTCCTTGAGGATGGTGTGGCTCCCGAAGGTGGAGTGGCCTACAACACCGGCGAGGCCTTCGATGCGGTGTTCAACCACATCGGCGACCACAGCGCTCTCGACATGGTCGTGGTCACCGGCGACGTGGCCGACCACGGTCGCGCTGCCGAGTACCGCAAAGCCGCCGACGCGTTCTCCCGCTTCGAGGTCCCGGTCAACGTATGCCCGGGTAATCACGACGTTGATGCCGTCTTCTCGTCGGGTATGGCCCGACCCGGGGTAAGTACCTCACGGGTTGTTGAAGTCGGTGCCTGGGCGTTTCTGTTCGTGGACTCCAGCGCCGGCACGATGCTCGATCACGAATCCGGGATGCGCGTCGACCCTCCTGGCGAGACCCGCCTTCACACGCAGGGCACGCTCGGCCAACGTGAGGCCGCGTGGGTCAACCAGATGTGTGAGACCACGAATGCGGCCCACGTCTTCGTCTGGGTCCATCACCCGCCTGAGCCACCGGTGCCCATGTGTCGTGATGACGCGTACGCAGCCGAGTGGCACGGGATCTTGAGCACCCACTCCAAGATTCGAGGCTTTGGCGCCGGCCACACGCACATCCCGGACGACTACGAGATCATGGGCCGGCCGGTGTTTGTCTCCCCGTCGCTCAAGAACAACTTCTCGCTTGACCCACAGACCTGGCTACCACCGGGCTATCGCACCTATGAGTTCATGGCCGACGGCTCGGTCACGAGCGAGGTCCAACTCGTCGACGACGAGCGCTGGCCCCGACTCCCGTTCGGCCGACTTCTTGGCTCGCTGTTCAGGGGTGAGATCACGTTCTCGGAAATGGATGAAATCATCGCCCGTCGCAATCGCATCGCGGGGGCCTAGACCGTGGACGTTGGTCTACAGCTCATCTTCTCGTCCTATGGCTGGGACGACGTCTCCGATGTCGACGTCTACAAGCATGAGACCGAGCTTGCCTTGATGGCCGAGGAGCTCGGATTCGACTGCATCTGGCCGACCGAGCACCACTTTCGCGACTACTCCTTTTGCCCCGACAACATCGAATTTCTTGCATACATCGCGGGGCGAACCGAGCGAATCGATTTGGGTACGGCCGCCGTGATTCTTCCCTGGAACGACCCGTTGCGGGTGGCCGAGAAGATTGTCATGCTCGATCACCTCTCAGATGGGCGGGCGAGACTCGGGATGGGACGTGGACTGTCTCGTCACGAGTTCGAGGGTTTCGCCGCGATCGACATGAGTGAATCTCGGGCTCGCTTCGACGAGGCCTCCATGATGATCGTCGAGGCTATCGAGACGGGTTTCATCGAGGGAGCCGGTCCGCTTTATCCGCAGGTCCGAAAGGAGATCCGTCCCCGCCCGTTCAAGTCGTTCGCCGATCGCACCTACGCGGTGGCGAACTCGTCCGACTCGGTGGCGGCATGTGCCGCAGCGGGTGCGCGAATGATCATGTTCGCAGAGTCCAACTGGCCGAAACGCCTCGTCTCCATCGAGGCGTACCGCGAGCAGTTCGAGACGGCGCATGGGCGGTCGGCGCCAGGCCCGCTCACGGCCGACTTCACCTTTTGCCACGAGGACTCGTCGGTGGCGAAGGATGTGGCCGAGGAGGCGCTCGCGACCTATCTCGCAAGCCTTCTCGATCACTACGAACTCGACGGCGATCATCTTCAGGGAATCGAGGGCTACCAGGGGTATGGCAAGCAGGCGGCATGGTTACAAGAGCACGGGTTCGGTCGGTACATCGAGGGATTCCTCGCGGCCAATGCGTACGGCACCCCGGATCAGCTGCTCACCAGTTTCCGCGAACGGTACGACGTCATCGGTCCGTTCGAATTGGCCACGTGTTTTCGTTTTGGTGGTATCGACTTCGAGGCCGCCAAGGCCAGCATGCGCCTATTTGCCGAGACGGTCATGCCCGAGGTGAAGAGTTGGTCCTAGGCGATCAGGCGGCAGTACGGTCATCGGATGAACGAACCAGCGGCCCGGCAGGCGTATCGGTTTGCTGTTCAGGGCGGCTCGCTCGCTGACCCAGTGGCGTTGCGCAAAGAGGTCCAGACGATCGAAGCGCTCGGCTATGACGACTTCTACACATCGGATCACATCGGCCGGCCGGGATCCGATGGTCGCAGCGGCGGGATGTTCGTGGTGGAGCCGTTCAGTCCGCTTATCGTTGCGGCCGGGGCCACCGAGCGACTGCGGCTTGGGCCGCTGGTGCTCAACTGCGAGCTCTACAACCCGGGCCTGCTCGCCCGGCATGTTGCCACCGCTGATCGGCTCACCGGCGGGCGGCTCATCCTCGGCATGGGCACCGGCTACGCCGCCGCAGAGCTCGCTGGGATCGGCATGCCGATCCGACCACCCGGGCCGCGCGTGACACGTTTCGGTGAAGTCCTACACATCCTTCGTGGCCTTTTGGATGATGGGTCCCTGACCCATGCAGGCGAGCATGAGTCGATCGATATGCACGATCTGGGCGTCGAGCCGCACCAGGCGCGAGTGCCGTTTCTGATCGGCGGGAATGGGCCCCGTGTCGTACGGCTTGCCGGGCGGTACGCCGACATCTTCCAATTCACCGGCCTGACTCACGGTGAGGGTGGGACTCCGAGTGCCGGCGGCTTTGCGCTCGACGATCTCATCCAACGGAGCCGACTGCTGAGTGAAACAGCAGGTGTCCGTGATGGCGAGATCGAACGATCAGCTCTCGTTCAGGTCACTGGGGTGGGCGCCGATGCGCCGTCAGTCGAAGATCTTGTCGAACGTTTTCGGCTCGACGCAGACGTGATTGCCGACTGCCCGTTCATTCTGTGCGGATCGGTTGAGCAGATCGTCGACAAGATCGAAATGACACGCGAGAGACTCGGTATCACCCACTACGTCGTACGAGATCCGGAAGGATTCGCTCCCGTCATGGAGGTATTGAGGTAATGGCAGACGAATAGACCCGACCGACAACGGTGGGATACCACGCTGCTGAGATCGCGTTCTTGCGCGATCTCTACACCACGGAAAAGGGTGGAGACTCGGCGGTGGGGTAACTTCGCGAGATAGACGATCTGGAGAAATCATGATTGCCCTCAACTCGATGAAGGCGTCGGTGAGCACCGATGTCAATGCCGCTTCTAATCTACTCACGAAGCTGTCGCACGACATTTGGGACAACCCTGAGCTGGCATTTGAAGAGGAGCACGCATCGTCGGTCTGTATTGACGCGCTCAGCGATGCCGGTTTCAAAATCACTACCGGTGTATCCGGTCTGGAGACAGCGTTTGTTGCTGAGTATGGTTCTGGCCCGCTGACCGTCGGCATCTGCTCTGAGATGGATGCCCTCCCCGGCGTGGGCCATGCATGCGGTCACAACATGATCGCCGCTGCTGGCGTAGGCGCCGGGATCGGCCTCGCTCGAATCGCCGACGAAGCCGGCATCACGATCCGTGTGCTCGGCACACCGGCCGAAGAGGGTGGCGGCGGCAAAATCATCATGCTTGAGGATGGCGCCTTCGATGGTCTCCATCTGGCGATGATGGTGCATCCATCACCAATGGAAAGTGACGTCTTCCCGACTCTCGCTTCGACGGGCTGCGACTACCACTTCCACGGAAAGTCGGCCCACTCGTCGCTCGCCCCCCACGAGGGCATCAACGCGGCCGATGCCGTTACCATCGCCCAGGTCGGCATCGGCGTGCTGCGTCAGCATCTGCGTCCTGGCGATCAAGTTCACGGCATCGTGACCGACGGCGGCGACGCCCCCAACATCGTCCCGTCGCACTCGACGGCTCGTTACGTCTGTCGGGCACCCTCCCTCGGTGAGCTCGGCTCCCTTCGCTCCCGCATCGACAAGTGCTTCGAGGCCGGCGCGCTGGCCACCGGCGCCACGCTGACAACTGATTCCGAACGCCATCCCTACAGCGAGTTCCGCCACGACGAGGAACTTGCCCTGCTCTACCGTCACAACGGCGAGGAACTCGGACGAGCGTTCACCCCCCGGTCCACCAAGGGCGGCGCATCAACCGACATGGCCAATGTGTCATTGCTCATGCCGACCATTCACCCGAGTCTTGGTCTCGATTGTGCGCCGGCGGTCAACCATCAGCCCGAGTTCGCGCAACACTGCCGAACCGACGAGGCAGACACGTCGGTGCTTCATGGTGCGATCTCCATGGCGCAGACGTGTGTGGATGCCGCAGCTACGCCACAGATTCGTGAGCGGCTACTCGCCAACGAAACGGTCTATGGCGGCCGCGACGACTATCCGTGGAAATTCTGAGTAACTCGCTCAGGCAAGCAGAATTCCCAGCCGCACGGTGTAGCCCGTCATCACCGTCCAAAAGAGGATGGCGAACGTCTGCTCTCCGGCGCGTTCGTTGAGTGCTGACCCCGTCCATGTGCCGAGAGCCATGAGTGGCACGGCCGCGAGGGCCAGAAGTACCGAGGAACGTCCGAGCAACTCTGCTTCAGCGAAGATCGCGGTCTTGGTTGCGTCCCCTGCGAACGATGCCAGCGACGCTGCCCCGACAAAGTGACGGCGGTCCAGGTCGAGATTGCGAATGGCCACACCCTTGAGCGGTCCTGATGTTCCCGAAAACCCACTCGATGCTCCAGAGCCGAATGCGAGTACGGGCGCGAAGCCGTTGCGAAGCGGGGTGATCTCGAACCGCTCAGCGATCACCGAGAAGGCAAACATCGTGATGACGCCAACAGTTACTGCCGTGGTCGGAGCGCGCACGAGCAAGGTCGACCCAAGTGCTGCGCCGAGCACGATCAACACCACGACCCGCGCCGCCGCACGGAATGGCAACGTGCGCCGATAGGCGATGATCTTCATCACGTTGTTGCTGGCGAGGAAGAGGGCGGCCAAAGCGACGCCTTCCTTGGACCCCAAGAACAAGACCAGAGCCGGCACCATCACCAGCGACCCACCGAGACCGGCGGACGCGGAGATGGTGAACGACATATAGACCAGTGCGAGCACCCCGATTAGGGCAATGACATCCATTGGTTGATCAAGCGTGAATGGCGCCGAGGCCGAGTCCCAGGATCGACGTGTTGAGGGCAGCGAGATCGTCATCGATCAAGCGTGCGAGTTCGCCAAGGGGAGCTTCGGCCTGACCGGACAACTTCTCGAAGACCGCGTACGACTGCTTGGTGGGTCGGGCATCAGCGCTCGATACGACGGGCGGCAGCGATGCAAGCTTCTCGAAGATCTTCTCGCGATAGTTGAGCGTGTCGCCGCGGGAGGTGAACTCGGGCTGCACGAGTACTTCCTCGACACCGGACAGGGCGTCAACAAGAGCGCGGGCGGTCGCTGCCGGGTCGGCACCACCGTCCATGCCGTCGAGATGCTCGGCCCACCCGTCGAGTTGCTTCTTGAGTGACCGGCAGCTGTTCACGCCTTCGGCGATGTTAGAGAGACGGTCACGGATCTGTAGACCGAGATCGAACTGTTCGCGGAGGTCGTCGTCGCTTGTGGTCACGCGCGGATCCTTGACCAGGTCGAACGATTGTGTCCCGGACCAACCGCCCACGTCGAGACGCACGGTGTAGGTGCCCGGCATTGCAAGCGGGCCACCGGGACGACCATGGAACTCGGTATCGACCATCTTTGCCCCGGACGGGTAGTTCATCGACCACTGGAACCGGTTCATTCCCTCAGCTGCGGTGAGATAGAAGCCCTCGCGGTCCTTCTTATCCTCGGGGATGTCGGATGTGAACGACTCGATCTCGTTGCCTTCGGCGTCGAGGATGGTGAGTGTGATCGGCTCGGTGGGAGCCTCGCTCAGGAAGTAGCTGATCTTCACACCGTCGCGAGGATCATCACCGGCATCGAGCATGTGCTTGACCTTGTGGCCGGTCTCTTCCTGCTCGAGCATAAACGTGGCGTTCTGTCCGATGGTGACGTGGTAGTTCTTCCCGCTGAGGCTTCCCCAGAACGCCGCGAACAGATGGGGAGGCACTCGCACGGTGTCGTGAGGCCGGAATAGCTGATGCGATCCGTCGCCGGCCGCATCCGCGGCCTGGTGGAGTTGGGTGACGTCGTCGAGGATCCAGAAGGACCGGCCGTGTGTGGCCACGATCAGGTCGTCGTGCTTCACCATAAGGTCGTACACCGGAGTGACGGGCAGGTTGTTGCGAAGCGACTGCCAGCTTGCCCCGTCGTCAAACGACACCCACAGGCCGAGCTCGGTGCCGACATAGAGCAGACCTTGACGGCCCGGGTCTTCGCGCACGACTCGGCAGAAGTCGTTGTCGGGGATGCCATTGTCGATGCGCGTCCACGATTCGCCGAAGTCGGTGGTCTTGTAGACGTATGCGCCATAGTCGCCCTCCTTGTGGCGGGCCACCGTCATATAGACGGTGCCGGCCGTGTGGGGTGACTCGGCGATCATTGTCACTTGGGAGTTGGCGGGCAGGCCCTCGGGGGTGACGTCAGTCCAGTCACCGCCGTCATTCTTTGAGACGTGAACGAGGCCGTCGTCGGAGCCCGTCATGATCGTGCCCTGCTGATGAGCCGACAGCATGAGCGAGAAGATCGTGGCGTACATCTCAGCGCCCGCAGTGTCCATGGTGAGTGGACCAGAGACGCCCATCGTGTCAGGGTCGGCGCGGGTGAGGTCGGGGCTGATCTCGTCCCAACTGTGTCCCTCATCGGTCGAGCGGAACAGTTTGTTGCCAGCGGCGTAGAGCGTGTTCGAGTCGTGGGGTGAGAACATGAGCGGGTAGGTCCACTGAAAGCGGACTTCGGCGGTGTTGCCATCGTGGTACGCCTCGGGCCAGACGCTCACCAGTTGGATTTGCTTCGTGATGTGGTCGTAGCGCTGGAGGGAATCACCGCCACCCGGAGAGCTCCCGATCGCGCCGACATAGACGATGTTGGGATCGCCGGGCTTCACTGCCACATAGCCGCTCTCGGCGGTACCGGGCGCATAACAGTCGGCCCAGTTGATGGCGCCTTTGTATGTGCGACTCGGAACACAGATGCTCGAGTTGTCTTGCTGCGAGCCGTAGACGTTGTAGGGGAACTGATCGTCGACATCAAGGTGGTAGAACTGCGCCGTCAGTTGGTTGTAGATCGATGACCAGGAGAAGCCGCCGGTCATTGATACGAAGGCGCCACCGTCGTCGGAACCGATCATGCGGTCGGGATCTTTCGGGTCGATCCACAGATCGTGGGTGTCGCCGTGGGGCATGTCGAACTCGGTGAACTCCACGCCGCCGTCGATCGATTTCCACGCCTGCATGTCGAGAACCCAGACCGTGTTGGGGTCGGTGGGGTGGGCGTAGACGTGCATGTAGTACCAGGGACGCCACGCCAACTCTGGCTTGGAGGAGGTCTTAGTCCAGGTGTCACCGTGGTCGTCTGAGCGGTAAAGGCCCCGCTTGCGTCCCTCGGCCTCGACGATGGCCCACAGTCGGCCGTGCTGGGCCGGGGAGACAGCGACGCCGATCTTGCCGAGCGTGCCTTCTGGCAGGCCGGGGTTGGTGGAGAGGTTCTCCCAGGTGTCGCCACCATCGGAGGTGCGCCAGATGCCTGAGCCGGGGCCGCCACTGTTCATCGACCAGAAGTTGCGGCGGGCTTCCCAAGTGGTGGCGAAGATGATGCGCGGGTTATTGGGGTCCATCGAGATGTCGACAGCGCCTGCGTTTTCGGCAACGTGGAGAACCAACTCCCAGGTCTCGCCTCCATCGGCAGAGCGGTAGATGCCTCGCTCGGGGTTGTCCTTTGCCGCATGGCCGAGTGCCGCCACATAAACAAGGTCGGGGTTCTCGGGATGGATCTGAATCTCACCGATATGGCGGGTTTCGCTGAGCCCCATGTGACGCCAGGTCTTGCCGGTGTCGGTGCTCTTGTAGATGCCGTCGCCGTGGCTGACATCAATGCGAATCGTCG
>JABIQM010000230.1 GCA_018699415.1 Acidimicrobiaceae bacterium | reverse complement strand
GGAGCAACTGGAGGCGCCGCGGGTTGCCGGTCTGATGTTCGGCCAGACGATCCTCGGAGGTACGGCCTTCCCGCTCGCGGACTATCCCAATTTTCACGAGCGGTGTGAGGTTTCCGTCGAGCGGATCCTCCTCGCCAGCGAAGTAGAGCTCGCCGGATGTGAGCTTCATGTTCGTATCGTGGAGCGCAGAACGGCGCGCACTGGTCCCGGTGGTCGTAGGTTCACGGACTCGATTCTGTCGCTCATTCGGGTGTTTATCAACAACTGGATCAGGGAGCGGAGGGGTTCAAGTCCCCCTCCGGCACCACAGGCTGCGCGTGTCTGACGCATGTTGTAGACCTTCGCGAGTGGCTGTTGACGGCGAGTCCATGGTTCGGAGGGCCGAACAAGCGGATCACCGGATTGCCACAGAAGTTCTCTTGCGCTCGCGCCATGCGTCGATACCGGCGATTCCGCCTCTTGTGCATTCTGACGAGGAGGTGAAGAGACACTTTCTGGGAACCGTCATACCGTCTGCCGAGGTGTGGGTGGCTGAAATCGACGAAACAGTTACCGGTGTGCTGGTTCTGAACGGGAATTGGATTGAACAGTTGTATGTCGACCCCGATTGGACCAATCAAGGACTTGGTACCGCACTCATAGAACGAGCGAAAGCCGAACGCCCGGAGGCCCTTGACCTCTGGACGTTCAAAAGCAACGAAGGGGCACAACGCTTTTATGAACGGCATGGCTTCCGGGCTGTCGGTGGCACCGACGGTGACAACGAGGAGGGAGAGCCAGACATCCACTATCGGTGGACCAGGTGAGCACCATGTTTTGTGATTCGGTGATGCCAGAGGCGTTCAACCCGCCCCTCCGACACCACAAGGGTGCCGGTCTGCATCGATTGGTTGTTGGAGCATGCTGGGCGGTTGAGGGAGGCCTTTGGACCAGCTTTGGCTGGACTCAAGTGAGTTCCAGCTTCGCTCCGCTCAGCGGTCACCCGGGGTGAGGTAGAACCACATCGGTTGTGGTGCGTCTTGGTCTTGCATTGCTTGGCGGGCGGCCATCATCACCTTGCCGGTTTCGGTCTGGTCGAGGAACCAGCGCGTGCTGGCCCAGGCGGCAGGGGCGTGGTCGACCATCGCGAGGGCAGCGGTCTCGTAGTAGCTGCGGATGTCGTGGCCGACCCGCATCGGCAAGCCCGGGATGCCGGCTTCGGCCCATGGGGTGCCTTCGGAGATTCGGATGAAGGCCTCGATGGCGGCGGGGATGTCGTCGGCCGGAACGACGCGGCCAGCGCTGAATCGGCCGTCGCTCATCTCGACACCGCGGTCGTAGGCGGCGAGCAGGCCGCGAGCCTCGTCGATGGCGGGATGGGCGTCGGGGTCGTGACGCGGGGGGAGCGGGCAGGCGAGCATTTCGTCGCCACCGTCGGGGATCGATTCATCGAATTCGGCGAGGACGGGTTCGGTGGCGTTCAGTAGGGCGAACGCTACGTCCAGCACGCGGTGCTGGAACTCCGGATCGCCTGGCTTGCCGAGCGGTCGCCCGAGTGGGAAGTCACACCACAGACCGCGGGGCGGGGCCGAGCTCTCGATCTGCTTGCGGATCGATCCGAGGGCGACGGTGGCGATCCCCTCAGCCTCGAAGACATGGGCGAGCGTACTCACGGTACGCGTGCACAGCGGTCAAACCGGGGTAAGCAGAACGACGTCGACGCCCTGATCGCGCAAGAACCTGGCGCCAGCCGGCCCGGAGTCCATGCGGATTGCCGACAGGTCGAACTGGTTGCCGGCATAGGCCAGATGCTGATCGGCCACGCGGCCGATCACGCCGCGCTCGGCCAATTCGTCGAGTCGGTCCACCGGTAACACGGTGTTCATGTCGTAGGCGAATCCCGACCCGTCGAAGTTGGGACTCCAGTGGCCGGTCACGTAGTCGCGTCGGCTGTCGTCGAGGACGCGGTAACCCGTATCCATGACCTCGAAGTCGTCCTGGTCTGGATGATGCAGTGACGCGGTCGTCACGATCGCGACCGTCGCATCAGCGAGCGGTGGTGGTGTGGTGAACGCCGTCGTCTCGAAGCTCTCACCGGGGAGCGCTTCGGTCAGCGCCTTGATGTCGGAGTCAGCCATGAGAGTGAAACTATCGCTAGCGGAACGTCTCCCGGCGAGGCCATGACCACTCAAATCGAGCAGATCACCGTTATCGGCACACGGCACCTTGTCTGAGTTGCCCGAGCCGAGCAG
>JABIQM010000289.1 GCA_018699415.1 Acidimicrobiaceae bacterium | reverse complement strand
TGAGGTTGGTTCCTCGACGGCGTGCTCCGCCGAGTGGACACATACCTGGTGACACCTCCGGGTGGTTGCCTCACTGGCCCCGCCAGTCGGCCACGCGAACATCCGTCGTCATCTACAGTGACAGCATGGATGGGATTCATGACATGGGTGGGATGCACGGTTTCGGCGCGGTCGACGTCGATGCGGTGGAGTCCTCGCACTCGCTGTTGGGCACTCGAGCCCAGGTCATGGCCATGCTCTCGCTGAACGGGGTTCGCCCCGTGCTCGAGGAGCAGGACCCTGCCGCGTATCTACAGTCGCACTATCACGAGCGCTGGCTTACCTGCACCGAAGACCGGCTGGTCGACAGGGGCACCGTGACCGACCAACAACTCGAAAGATGGCGTGAGATCTTCGACCACGACGCAACCGCAATGCCTCCCAAAACGGTCGCAGAGCAAGGAGTCGAAGGACTCATCGCTCATCTCACAACGACGCCGCTGCTGCACGGATCCGTCGGCAGCCCGTTCTCGACCGACGACCGGGTGAGGGTTCGGCGCATGGCGCCGATCGGACATCATCGCTGCCCGCGCTACATCCGGGGCGTGGTCGGGGTGATCGAGCGGGCACTCGGCTCAGACGTGCTACCGGGTAAGCCCGAAGATAGTGAACGTGAGGACATTTTCACTGTTCGATTTGACTCGGTGGATCTGTGGGGCGAACGAACGTCCGACGGTGAACCCGCCTACGACGTCTTCATCGATCTGTACGAGCGTTACCTGGAGCCAGCATGAGCCACGATCACGACGATGCTAGCGAGCACGGCCATAGCCACTACGACTCGCCGGCATCTCGGCGAGCTCGATCCTCGTTTGAGGTTCGGTCGATGGCGCTTGAGGCTGCCCTTGTCGAGAATGGTGTGCTCACTACCGATGCCATCGACGCGTTCGTGGACATCATGGAGCATCGGTTTGGCCCGCATCACGGTGCCCGCGTCGTGGCCAAAGCATGGTCTGACCCTGAGTTCAAGCAGCGCCTCCTCGCCGATGCGAACGCGGCCTTGACCGACCTCGGAATCGGCGGCACCGAGGGCAACGTCCGAGTTGTCGAGAACACCGACGACACACACAATATGGTCGTCTGCACCCTGTGCTCCTGTTACCCGTGGCCACTCCTCGGCCTTCCCCCCACCTGGTACAAGGACTACGCCTATCGTTCACGGGCAGTGTTAGAGCCTCGCGGCGTACTGAAGGAGTTCGGTGTTGAGATCGACCCGGATGTGCGCGTCGCCGTATGGGACTCGAGCGCCGAGGTCCGCTACTTCGTGCTGCCGCAGCGTCCGTCTGGTACCGAGCACATGAGTGAGGATGAGCTCGCCGCACTCGTCGACCGAAACTCCATGATCGGCACCGGGGTCGTACCCGCTCCGGCCTGACTCGCCGCCTACGCGTGAACGAAGCTGTCGCCCAAGCGGTCGCTGGGGTCAGCGGGGAGATCGAGGTACTGGTCGCGAATCTGGTCCCAGAGAGAGAGTCGTGACCAGTCGGGCTTGGCTAGAAGCCCCTGATCGTCGCTGAGGAAAGGGTTCGGCAGCAGGACCGTGAGCATCTGATCACCGTCGCCGTTGAACATGCGCAGCATCCAGGTCCTTGGTGCTCCGTCGATCCACTGCCGTTGGAGTTCGACTTGAGCACATCGGCGGCGCTTCGCCAGGGCCGGTTCGACCGGGTGGCCGGGCAGCCCCTTCTGTTCGCCGATGCAGAGATGAACGTGGGGCCCACCGAGATCGATGGTGACATAGCCATCCAGCATGCTCAGCTGCGGTTGGGCCGTGGCCGCTAACTCGTAGACGGCGCCCTGGATGAGTGGCCCGAACCGGACATGTCGCCAGTGATCCTCGAAGATCATGGTCAGCAGTTCGAGCAGCATCTCTGGGCTGGCGGGAAGTGCGAACACCTCGAGGTCATCATGACTCTGTTCGGTGGTTCGGTAGGAGGCAGCGGCAAGACGTTGTGAGTCAATCTGGTCTCGAGATGCCAATGACCGGGCGGTCACGAGCGCCTCGAGCGCAATCAACCAAGACTCGTAATAGTCCCGATGCTGATCGTCGGTAATGGCAACAATGAGTTGATCTCGGAAGTCGTCCCATTCGATCCCGAGATTGGCGACCGTCTCGATTGCCATGGCGACGGCGCGTCCATGCCACGGCTCTTCGAATACGGGTTCGCCATCGTCGCGTCGGGGCATCTCCGCGGTGCCAGCCATCGTCTCGGCTTCTGATCTGAGATCAGCGTGTGTTTGGTCGGCGAGCGTCACGACCGCACCGTAGTGCACGCTCTTAGAACGGTCGTGCCTGGTGATAGGACGCCGGACAGGAACTTCGTCGAACGGCGGTCCGTAATGGATCAAGGGAGTCAATCATGTGCGATCGACAATCACGCGTCCAGCTTGGATGACGTGGGTCAGGGCGCATTCATGGTCCGCGAACGCCCGAAGGTCATCGAGTGGATTGATCGTGGAGATCACCAGATCACCGTGCGCCTCGGGAGTGATCACACCGATGAGTCCCTCCATTCGGCAGAGTTGGGCATTGACCGTCCACATCGAATGGAGAATCTCCTTGGCGGACTGCACCTCTGCTCGAATCGCGAACTCCTGGTTTTGCATGGTCTGGCTTTCGCCGATGAGGTCGGTGCCGAACCCCATGACGACACCGGCGGAACGGGCAGTTTCGAGCGACGAGAGGCCGGACGCGTAGATGACGTCGTTCTTCTCGAGATTGGATTGAGGTAAGCCCATGGCAGCGCCAAACTCGTTCATTGCTTTGTAGGTGACCAGGGTCGGGACGAGTGTTACGCCCGAGTCGGCCATCAGTTGAGCGGTCGCGAGGTCCATGAGGTTTCCGTGCTCGACGCATTGCACCCCTGCGTTGATTGCCATTTGGATCGCCTCTGATGTGTAGCCGTGGCAGGACACGTAGGTGCCGCGATGCGATGCCTCGGTCACCGCAGCCTCGACTTCGTCGGGCGTGTACTGGACTGAATCCAGCGGATCTGATGGCGAGGCCACACCCCCGGAGACGTGAATCTTCAGGAAGTCGCTGCCGTCACGAAGAATGTGTCGGGCGGCTTTTCTCACTGCTTCGGCACCGTCGGCGATGATTGAGAAGTGATCGGAGCGCAGCGAACATGCGCATGATGGAACTGCCCTCGCTCCGCCATCGGTGTCGCCATGACCGCCGGTCTGGGTGAGCATGTGTCCGGCTCGAACGATCCGAGGCCCGAGCGTGTTGCCGCTTCGGATAGCTCGCATCAGGCCGGTTACGTCTCCGCCGAGATCGCGAACGGTGGTGAAACCTCGCTCTACGGTTGCCCGGGCGAGGCCCGCCATGACAATGCCGTATTCGACCTCACTCCATTGAACGAGGGCGCGGAAGTCGAACGAGGCGAGACGAAAGTGTGCATGACCGTCGATCAACCCCGGAAGGACGTAGCCGCCCGCCGCGTCGATCGAAATATCCACCGAGTCGGTGTCTTCGTCTCCGACGGCGACGATCAGTCCGTCTTCGATCACAACGGTGGCGTCGTTGAACGACATGGTCGAGGTGTCGAGCACCGCTCCATTTCTCACTACTGTTCTCATAGCGGCACCGTCCTCATCACGGTGATCCTATGTTTCGAGAGGGGAGCCACCAAATGGTTGCCGTTTACGAAGACGGTGGGTCGAATTGTTGGACTATGTCGAGGAACGCCTCAATGTCGCGGTCGGTTATCTCAATACTCAGGGCGATGAAGCCTCTCCGAGCGAGATAGAACCCAGCGTCGAGGCAGTGGAAAAAGAAGAGTTCTTTGAGTCGGTCGTCGGAGGTGATGAGATCACTCGCCGAGGTGATGGGACCGACAGTTCCGTGAACGGTCATCAGCGAACCAACTCCGCTGGCGTGCATCGCTAATCCGTTGGCCTCGAATGTCTGATTCATGGACACCCGAAGCCGGTCGCCTCGCTCATGAGTGGTTCGCAGCACGTCTTCGGTGAGAACCTCGGCGAGCGTTGCCACACCAGCGGCCATCGAGAGAACGTTGTTGTTGAACGTGCCAGCGTGGCCAAGTAAGCCGCCCGCAGCCGGATCGAAATGCCGCATCACATCGGCGCGCCCGCCAAAGGCACCGAAGGTGAGTCCTCCAGCCAGATACTTGCCAAGAGTGGTGAGGTCGGGCCGGATACCGAGGAGGCCTTGGGCTCCGCCCGTGGAAAACCGGGAGGTCATCACCTCGTCAAAAATCAGCAGCGAACCGTAGGTATCGCAGAGATCGCGCAGTCCGCTGAGAAATGGGGGAGTGCCGGCGATGCACCCACCCGATCCTTGCATTGGCTCGACGAGGATTGCAGCGATGTCGGCGCCGTGTTCGTCGAACGCTGAACTCACGTCGGCGAGGTCGTTGTAGCGACAAATCACCCACTTGTGGGGAACGTTGACCGGGTTGTCGCCACCACCAAAGGTCAGAACACCGCCGTGGTAGCCGTTGACGAAGACCACGATCTTTCGGCGCCCGGTGTGATGGATGGCGGCGGCCAACGCCAGGAGGTTGGACTCGGTCCCAGAGTTCGTGAAGCGAACCTGTTCCATCGCCTCGAATCGCTCAACGAGTAATTCGGCGAAACGAACCTCGTTGACATGTACTGAGCCGAGGGCCAAACCGTCGTCTAAGCCCTCCCGCACTGCATCGAGGATCGGTTCGGGGCTATGGCCCAAGAGACCTGCGGTGTAGTTACCGAGTAGGTCGATGTAGCGATGTCCATCAACATCGTGCAGTAGTCGGCCTGTTGCGTCGGCGACTCGGAACGGAAACGGCGCGAAGTCGAGGACTGATCGGGTGTTGCCACCTGGTTGGACGGTGCGCGCTCGATCAGTCCAATCGCGGCTCCTGGGGCGTTTGTCGGCATACGTGCGGCGGGCAACGGCGATGGCGTCGTCGAGAGTCACCGGGGTTGGTCGCCCTTCACGGTGATCCGGCGAACATGGCGACGTTGCCCGGCGTAGTCGTGCAGAGCGTGGTGTTGCACGCACCGGTTGTCCCACATGACGAGCGTTCCTGGCTCCCACGCAACGCGGCAGGTGAAGCGTTCCTGCACAGCATGGTTGAGCAGGAAATCGAGGAGCATCTTGGACTCGTCGCGGCTCACGCCATTGATACGGGTAGTGAATCCACTATTGACATAGAGCGCCTTGCGGCCCGTCTCGGGATGGGTGCGGATCACGGGGTGGCTGACGGTGAATGCTGCCGGGTCCGTGTCGTTGGTGTTCATCGCTTTCGATTTGGTGGACGGTCCGTCCGCTCGGTACTGCTTCGCTGCGGCATGGGTAGCGGTTAGTGCGCCGAGCATCTCTTTCATCGGGTCACTGAGCGTGTTGTATGCAGCGATCTGGCTGGAGAAGAGCGTGTCGCCGCCGTATGCGGGTAGTTCGATTCCGTAGAGAATGGAGCCAAGGTCTGGTTCGGCGAGAAACGTCACATCGGTGTGCCAGCCGCCACCGAAGTTCAGTTGGTCGTCAGGTTCAGTGACGATATTGAGCAATTCGGGAAACTCGGTGTTCCCCTCGACGAATGGATGGAAGTCCAGTTCGCCGAAGCAACGTCCGAATCGCATTTGTTGCTCAGGGGTCAGCGTCTGGTTGCGGAAAACGAGGACGTGATGATCGAGGAATGCCTGGTGGATGATGTGGAACAGTTCGGTGGAAAGTTTTTGGCTGAGGTCAATACCACTGATCTCTGCACCGAGTACTCCGCTGAGAGGTTTGACAGTGGCTGGCACAGAGGTCGATGGCTTCATGTCAACAGAATACAATTGGGGTGGTGGTTATCGTCTAGTATTTGCCACGTGGGGAACTACGCACCCGACATCCTGTCGCAGCGAGATGGATCGGTCGAGGTTCTGACGCTCAACCGGCCAGAGTCGTTGAACGCTTTCACAGCTGGGATGCTTGACCATCTGGGCTGGTCACTTCGCTCCGCCGCAGCAGATCCGCGCTGTCGGGTGATTGTGGTGACGGGTGCGGGGGATCAGGCGTTCTGCGCCGGGGTTGACATCAAGGCGATAGAGGCGGTTGTTGCTTCTTCGCACCCGTTAGATGAGGGCTCTGCTGAGGACGAGAGGCTCACTGGATTCAAGAAGCTGCATCTCGGATTGAGCCAGGTTGCTCGCACCATCCACTCGATCCCGGTACCCGTGATCGCTGCTGTCAACGGCGACGCAGTCGGCGGGGGCTTCGCCTTGGCAGCGGCAGCCGACATGAGAATCGCGACGAGTAACGCCACGTTCTCCGATGGTTTTGCCAATCGAGGAGTCTCGGGATGCGAGATGGGTCTGTCGTACTTCCTGCCCAAGTTGGTCAGTGCGCCAGTCGCGTTCGATTGGATGTTGTCCGGTCGACGGGTGGGAGCAGACGAGGCGTGTCAGGTTGGTCTTGTCAGGCGGGTGGTGGAGAGCAGCGAACTACTTGCCGCTGCACTGGAACTGGGTGAGATGTTGGCGCAAAGCGCGTCGATGACCGTTCCAAGCGCAAAAGAGGGTATGTCGACTGGCCCCGACACAGGCAGACGTGATCATGACCTTCCACCGGAATCCAGTAACCAGACGGTGGTGAATGCCGACGCCGGGCAGTCGTTCCTCGAAAAACGCAGGTCCGATTTCTAAGATTTGGCGATCGGCTGTCACCAGTCTCGCTGCTGCCCCGCCTCGTAGGCATCGGCGAGTAGGTCCACCGAGCGCAGACGCTCCTCAATGGTGAGGGAGGCGTGCACGGTGATTAGTTCGTCAACCCCCGCCTCCTCTGCGAAGTTGTCGATGTACCGCTTCACGAGATCGCGTGTCCCGGCCGCGGTGTAGTGAGCCATATGTACGATCTGCTGGCCCTGTGGCGAGGCGATGATGTCATCGGCCTCCTCGTCGGTCAGCGCACGCGGGGCATGCAGAAAGCGGGCGACCCGACGCCGCTTGACCGCAAGGAACTGACGCTGAGCGTCCTCATTGGATTCTGACGCGATGACATTGACCCCAGCGATGACGTAGGGCTTGGCGAGTTGCTCTGACGGCTCAAAGTCTCGTCGGTAGAGGGCCACCGCTTCGAGCAGTTGGCCGGGAGCAAAATGTGAGGCAAAGCCGTATGGGAGCCCGAGCTTGGCTGCGAGTTGGGCCCCGAATAGCGATGATCCAAGGATGTACAGCGGCACGTTGGTACCCGTACCCGGTACAGCCTGAACCCCGGGGACGAGTGATTTGCCAGCCAGGTAGCCCTGCAGTTCAAGCACGTCCTGTGGGAAGCGGTCTGACGCGCGCATGTCGATTCGCATTGCGTGCATGGTGTTCTGGTCGGTACCCGGGGCTCGGCCCAAGCCCAGGTCGATACGACCCGGGTGCAGCGTAGCGAGCGTCCCAAACTGCTCGGCGATTACGAGCGGCGAGTGGTTGGGAAGCATCACGCCGCCGGAGCCGAGCCGGATGGTCGATGTGTGGGCCGCAACATGAGCGATCAACACGCTGGTGGCGGACGAGGCAATTGAACTCATGTTGTGGTGCTCGGCGTACCAAATGCGGTTGTAGCCACGCTGCTCTGCCCGCTGGGCCACCGCAACGCTGTTCGCGAATGCGTCGGCTGGAGTCTCGTCTTGGCTGACAATAGCCAGATCGAGGATCGACAGGACGGGTTCGGGGCTGGTCACGTCCGACAGCATGCCGGAACACCGGCCGCCCGCGATAGTTGGGCGTTCTCACAATGAACAAGCAACTTGAAGTTTGATGCCCGTAGACGGATCAGAGGAATGTGGCAAACTCCTCGACGGGTAGTCGGGTTGTGGTCAGCGAGTTGATTGGGTGGGCGTGATCGGCTTTGCCGATGGCGACGCCACAGAAAAGCATGAGGTCGTCGGGAGCGCCGGTGAAGCTCTGAATCTGCTGATGAGCAGTCGACCAGGCTTCCTGAGCGCACGTCTGGTAGCCGGCTTCCTCGGCGAGGAGCATGAATGTCTGTAAGAACATGCCGAGGTCTGACCATTGGGGCAGACCCATCCGATGATCGACGAAGCAGAAGATCGCTGCTGGTGCACCGAAGAACTCCATGTTGCGGGCGAACTGCTTCAGCCGGCCCGGCTTGTCGTCGCGGCCAACTCCGATCGTGGCGTACATCTGCTCGCCGACCTCATATCGGCAGGTTCGGTACGGGTCCCAAAGACTAGGTGGGTAGATCTGGTACTGGAATGTGTCTGAGGCCGGAGAGTCGGCCAAATGTCGCAGGAAGGAATCCATCGACTCGTCATTGATGACCCAAATTCGCCAAGGCTGGAGGTTGCCACCGGATGGTGAACGGGAGGCAGTCTCCAAGAGTTCCCTGATCGTTTCGTTACTGATCGGGTCGGGAAGAAAAGATCGGACTGACTTTCTCGCCATTACTGCGTCTGTCACCTTCATGTGGGTTCCTCCATGGCAGGCTTGTCGTAGAGTTCTCGCGGGTGGAAGATCCCTGAGAGGAAGGTGGCTCGCCGTTGAAACAGCCAGCCGTCTGAGGTTTCGACGCACCAACTCTTGTAGTACCCGGTCTGGACCGCGATCGGCTGCGGGTGAGCGGGAAGTTGCTGCCAGTAGATGACAGCGGTTGTTATGGCTTGGATCGCGTCGTTCTCGATGGGACCAAAAACTGTGTTGAGCATCAGGTGTCGGGTCTCGATCTGCCATCGCTTCAACATCGTCGAGCGTGCCGACATCCCTTCGAGGATCGACTCTCGCCCGACTGTTTTTTGTGTCGGTTGCTTGGTGCCGTTCACAAAGAAGGCGAGTTCTGCATCTTCGGTGAACAGCGACGCTGTGGCGTGTGCGTCGCGACTATCCCAGGCATAGCTGTAGGTGTGGATCAACTGCGCAACCGCCTGCCTGCCAGCGCAGTCAGCGCCGATCAAGGGGTCAGTCGCATATGTGGCGATTGCGAGCGGATTGATCTGTGGTGCCTCTCCCATAGCCGGCACCGTACTGCTCAGTGGCTAGGGACTGGGAACCAATGGCGTGCGGTAGGGAGGCTCGACGTTGGCTTCGACCCATTCGTGGCTGTCACCGCGAGGCAGCGAATAGCTTGGGTCTCCCTTGCAGTTGATGCGATACAGCAGCCTGGCGTCGGCAGGATCGTTGATGATCCTGTGTATGGGCGAGGTCCTAGCGGAATTCCTGCTGTAAGCAGTGGGTTTCGAGTCGATCAAGAAACTCGCGAGACTGATCGCCGGACATGTTGTCGACCTCGGCAGGGGCAATTCGTGTTCCTCGCGACGCCCATACCTGGCTGTGGAGTGACTTGATGCCTGACCGAGGGTTTGTATGAACTAGGGGCACCAACCATCCTGGATCCGACGGCCGAAATCGGCGTCGGATCTGGATTTTCTTGGGCGCGTGCTGTTCGTTGATGGAGAGGGCGGCCAATGCTGCAACCGTATTTGCATAGGCGGTCTCCCCGTTAAGCGGCAAAGCTTCGCGACTTTTCGCTAATCCGTGGGCTGAGCCTGGGTAACAGAAAACTGGGTTCGCTCGTGGGTCCGCTCCCAACGAGGTTGGTGATCACGTAGACGGCAGGGCTTTCGGCGCCGCTGGCGCAAATGATTCGCCCTGGAAATGCTTGATTGGCCAGATCGACCTCCGTGATGCGCCGACCGATGCATTTGTCGACACTGAACGGATCGATTGACGCGCCAGTTCCAAACAGACGTGTCACCTCAGACTCCGCCATCTCGGCCATGGCCTCAGCTTCTACATAACGGCATGGGCAACTTC
>JABIQM010000288.1 GCA_018699415.1 Acidimicrobiaceae bacterium | reverse complement strand
GCAGTGGCAGGTTTGGCAGAAGAGATCGCTGCACGAGCGCTCCGTTACGTGATCGACCCCCCGAGCGAACCCGATGACGTCATCAACTTCGCGAGCCCCGAGGAGTTGCTGGCGGCATTCGATGCGACGGTGGGTTTGTCGTTCGACGAGGAGGTGGCCGCCGAGAGCAATGAGGCCATCGTCGCCGCCATTGATCTCGTCGTCAAACATTCGGTGCACACCACTCACCCCCGGTTTCTGAATCAGAACTTCGCAGGCCCGGACGCGATAGCGGTCGTTGGCGACTGGCTGGGAGCGGCTCTGAACACGACGGGCGCCACGTTCGAGGCTGCACCCGTTTTCACCTTGATGGAAAGCGCGGTTCTGTCAAAACTTGGGCGAATGGCCGGTTACCTGCGCGGTGGAGACCAGGTCCCAACACTGCCACCGGGCCTGTTCTGCCCGGGCGGTTCGACCGCCACGCTGTATGCGTTGCAACTCGCCCGTCATCGGCGCCAGCCAGACATCATCCGTCTCGGTTCGTCGGGCGAGCGCCTCACCGTGTTTGTCTCACGCGCCGGTCACTACGCGGCGACGAAGTCCGCAGCGCTCTTGGGTCTCGGAACAGATGCAGTCATCAAGGTCGATTCAGATACGACCGGAGCGATGGTGCCCGCTGCCCTCGAACTCGCCATCGCCGCGTCGAGAGACGTCGGCGATGTTCCGTTCGCGGTGATCGGCACAGCGGGGACCACGGTGACCGCGGCATTTGATGATCTGAATCAGCTGGCCGATATCTGTGATGCTCACGACCTTTGGCTTCACGTGGACGGCTGCTATGGCGGGTCTGCGCTCTTCTCGACCAAGCACGGTCACCTTCTTGGCGGTGTCGAGCGCTCGGATTCGTTCGTTTGGAACCTTCACAAGATGATGGGGATGACCCAGCAGTGCACGGCGCTTCTCGTTCGGGCTCCAGAGCAACTCTCGGCGTGCTTCGCGAGCAACGCTGACTACTTGTTCCAGCCAGACAAGCTCTACGCAGAGTACGACTCTGGCGATCGGACCTTCCAGTGCGCTCGACGAATCGACGTGCTGAAGTTCTGGCTGGCATGGAAGCATCATGGCGATGTCGGGTTCGAGACGCGGGTGAACCATGCCGTGGAGATGGCCGATTACACGAGAGCACGAATCGCAGCATCCAAGGGTGTCTTCGCAAGCGTTGTGCCCGGCAACTTTTCGAATGTGCTCTTTGCGTGGGTTCCCGCCCACCTCCGCCCCCTCGAACTTGATCCGGTATCGATCGGGAGGCTTGAGCGCGACGTGCACGCCGAACTGCATGCTCTCGCGCCCAAGATAAAGGCACAGATGCAGGCCCAGGGCACCGCAATGGTCGGGTTTCAGCCGATTGCTGGGCTCAACACGTTTCGTATGCTCTTCATGAACCCCGAAGTCACCCGCGGGGATATCGACGCAGTCCTTGGCCTCATCGATGAGTACGGGCGTGCCACGCTCGAGAGTCGCTGAGCGGACTACTCGCCGACATCCACCTCAACCGCGAAATCACGGCGCCCGTTTACCGCTTCGTCCCGGTCATCGCAGACGCGATGGCTTAGTCCGTCTCTAGCGCTTCGACGACCATCGACTGAAAATGATGGACGGCGTGCTCGGAGATCTCGGGACGGTCGGGGATGCAGATGAACTTTCCCTGGTGGTAGGCCTGGGACCGCAAACCGATCTGGACGTTCTCAACGAGAGCGACATCTTCGGGGCCGAGGACATTGTTGAAGTAGTCGAACGCGGCCTCCTCAACATGGTTTTCCTCCCCATCGGGGGAGTAGTAGGCAACTCGCTGCCTCGTGGTCTCGGGCCCTGTAGGCACGAAGTGGAAGATGAAAATACCCCGATGGCCGGGGAGTTGGCCGAATGAAATATTGGGCCAGGCGAAGGCCGACGTGAAGCCGGCGGCCCCTGAGGTCACCTCGTAGACGCCGTTTCCGGTGCTCGCGGGACCGGTCTGAATCGACCAGCGCTCGAACGTGTCGTTTCTGTAGGCCGACATGTCGATGAGGTCGACGAAGTCCTTGTGGGTCGGATGGCAGTGGTAGCACTCGAGTAGATTGTCGCCCACGTTCTTCCAGTTGCCGGCGATGTCGAAGGTGGAGTCGCGGGCGAGTGAGAGGGTGTCCGGGTTTTGATGAAGGGCGGAAACGGCTTCGCTCAGCCCGGGGTAACAGGTGTCCATGGCTTCAGGCGCCTCGCCGAGATGCACGAAGATGAACCCGCAGAAGTTCTCCACCGCGACGTCGCCCAGTCGGAAGTCGGCGACGTCGAAATCGGGCATTCGCTCAGACATTCGGGCACCCTTCAAGGCCCCTGTGCTCTCATAGACCCAGGCATGGTATGGGCAGGTGATGAGGCCATCCAGCTTCCCTGAACCTTCGAGTAGCGAATGGCCGCGGTGTAGGCACACGTTGAAGAACGCTCGCAACTCGCCCTCCGTGTCCCGGATGACGAAGATACGTTCGCCGGCGATGGACGCGGTGAAATAGTTGCCGGCCTCAGCAACGTCGGAGGCGTGTCCGACCCATTGCCAACTGTTAGCGAAGATTGCATCGCGCTCTCGTTCGGCCACGTCCGGATCGGTGTAGAGCGAAGCGGCCATCGTGAACGATCTGATTGGATCCGCATTGAAACGATCAACCGTCGGGTCGGGGCGCACCGCACTATTGGTCATACGAGGATCTTACATCGCATACCGATCGGCTCTGGGCTGAGGTAGCCGCCGGTCACTAGTCTGGACATGTCGTCTCGAGGGGAGATCACCTGATGCCCGGTCCGTTGAGTGGATATCGCGTTCTTGAACTGACGTCGACGGTCTCTGGGCCGATGGCGGCGATGATTCTCGCCGACCAGGGCGCAGACGTGATCAAGATTGAGCCGCCTCTGTTTGGTGACACTGCGCGATACCTCGGAAGTTCGCGTGCCGGGATGGGAGCGATGTTCGCAGTCTTGAACCGCAACAAGCGCTCGGTGGCTCTCGATCTGAAGGTGGCGGCGGAGAAGGACGCGTTCCTGGCACTAGCTCAGACCGCTGACGTCGTGATCGAGAACTACCGACCGGGTGTTGTCCAGAGTCTCGGCATCGACTACGAGGCGTTGTCCGCTCGAAACCCGGGGCTGGTGTACGCCTCGATTTCGGGGTACGGGCAGGATGGCCCATACCAGAACCGGCGGGTCTTCGACCCGCTCATCCAGGCCACTGCGGGTACCGCTGCCGAGCAGGGGGGCGAGATACCGGCCAACATGCGAGCGATTGTCTATGACAAGGTCACCGCCCTCACCACCAGTCAAGCTGTGACTGCTGCCCTCCTCGAGCGAGGTCGGACAGGACTGGGGCAGTACCTGCCGATCTCTATGCTCGATTCCGCCCTCTATTACATGTGGCCGGACATGATGTGGTCTCGCACCTTGCTCGGCGACGACATCCAACACAAGGGTGAGCTTGCCGACTATTTCCCGATCTTTCGGGCCCGTGATGGCTATGTCTCGATTGTGCTCGTCTCCGATGAGTCTCTTGAGATGCTTTCCATTTGGCGCGGCAGCGAGCTACATCTGGACGTGCGTTATTCGACCTTGCCCGCCCGGCTTGCTCGAGCGGCGGCATTCAAGATTGAGGTCGAAGCGCTGCTTGCTGAAGTGTCGACCGACGAGATTTGCGAAATGATGGACGCATTCGGTGTCCCGGTGGCTCGAGTCAACACGCTCGACAACGTGCATGACGATGAGCAGGTACGACACGCGGGCAGCCTTGTGGAGAGCGAGCATCCGAGAGCTGGACGGATGCGTTACCCCCGACCACCGGCCCGGTTCGCGGTGCCGGTGTTCCCCGAACGGCATGCGCCGTATATCGGTGACGACACACGCGAGGTCCTTGCCTCGGTCGGCGTTGCCGACGACATCATCTGTGCGCTCGAGGATCGAGATGCATTGAATGCCGCGACCTTGCAGGCCGAGATGGATGCCGCTGGCGGCACCTGAGAACAAAAAGGATTGGGTTTGGTTCCGGAGAGGATCTGTCTACAGGCGCGCCCGACGTTCTGACCACATCTTCCGTTCGCTTGATCAGTTCCCAAACTTGATGCCGGTGGCTTCTCCGGCAGGTTTCAGAAGTCAGCGAGTGGCATGGGCGTGGAGGATGTGAGCGACTGATGCCGTCACTCGCCGCGCGGTGGGGAGGTGAAGAAACTCGTTGGGTCCGTGGGCATTGGACTCCGGACCGAGGACGCCGGTGATAACAAACTGAGCGTCAGGAAAGCGTTCGCCGAGCATCCACATAAAGGGGATGCCGCCGCCTATCCCCATGCTTGCGGCGTGATGGCCAAAGTAGGTGGTGGAGGCCGATTCGAGGGCTTCTCCTAGCCAGGGCTCTGTGGCTGGAGCGTTCCAGCCGTTGCTGGCCTTGTCGATGGTCACAGTCACGGTTGCGTGTGATGGGGGATCGGCAGTGAGGACTTCGACCAACTGTTCAGCTGCCGGGCCGGGGTCAGTGAGTGGCGGTAGTCGAAACGAGAGTCCGAGCGTGGTGGATGGACGCAGCACCATTCCCGCGTCGGCGACGTTCGGCGCGCCATCGATTCCGACATAGCTCAGCGTTGGTCGCCATGTCGTGGCCAGCAATAGTTCGGCGGCATCAGTACTCGACGGACGGGTGTCCCCGGAGTAGGCGATGTCATTGCGTGGGTCGAGTCCGGCCGCGGCTGCGGCTTGAGCCTCTGCGACCCGATCCGCAGGGATCTCGCAGTGGAAGCGATCGAGTAGCACCTCACCGGTCTCGGCATCTTCCACTCGATCGAGAAGCTGGCGCAGTATACGCATACTCGACGGTACGGCGCCGCTGACCAGACCCGAATGCATTCCTCGTTCAAGGACGTCGACCCGAAGTTCTGCATTGACTCCACCTCGCAGAGATGTCGTTGACCACAGAGCGTCATAGTCGGCCGCCCCGGAATCGAGTCCGATCACCAAGCTCACGTCACCGAGGAAGTCGTCGAGTCGCCCGAAATAGGCCGGAAGATCGGGGCTCCCGCTCTCCTCGCTGGCCTCGATCAGCCCGACGCAGCGGCAATGTGTGCCCCCAGAGGCTCGGAGCGCATTGATAGCGGTGACGATGGCGAACGCTGAGTAACCGTCGTCGGCTCCGCCGCGTCCATAGAGGCGATCGCCTTGTAACACCGGCGTCCACGGGCTGAGGCCGTCGCGCCAACCCTCCATCTCCGGCTGCTTGTCGAGATGCCCATAAAGCATGACCGTCTCGTTGGACGTGGGCTCGCCGTGTGCGGGCAGCTCGATTGTGATCACCGGGGTTCGCCCGGGTATCTCGTGCATCACGACGCTCGCATCGGCGGGCGTATTCGTCTCGCACCAACTTCGGATCAACTCTGCTGCGGAGGCGAGATGTCCCTCGGCCTCCCAGGCGGGTTCGAATGCCGGTGACTTCGCGGGGATGGCGATGTATTCCATCAAGATGGGCAGGAGCTCCTCCCACGCGTCGTCGACGAGTTGCTGGAGTCCAGTGAGGGAAAAGTCGGTGTCAGCCACCGTTGTATCCTCGCCGTTCGGTCACGGCCTGTGCAACTGGCACCTGTTCTGTTGGCTGCGGAACCACTCCGCACTTATGGTATGACCGTCAGTCCAAGATGTAGGTGACGCAGATGGGTGATGCCCTCGACAATTATTGGTACGCCGTCGCGACTGCCGACGCAATCGGAAGTGATCCGACCCGTGTCGAACTTCGCGATCAAGGCTATGTGATCTGGCGAACGCCAGATGGGTGCATTACGGCGGCTCCAGACCGCTGTAGCCATCGCGAGGCCCGACTGTCAGATGGATCCGTGGAGAATGGATGTCTTCGATGTCCGTACCACGGCTGGTCATTCGGGGACCAGGGTCAATGCGTAGATGTGCCATCGTCTGGGCCAGGGGCAGCCATACCTCCTGGCGCACACCTGACGGCGCTGCCCCTCGACGAGCGATACGGCCTGATATGGCTCTGCCCGGGGGATCCCGTCGGGCCGGTGCCAGCGATCGGAGTTGACGATGATCCTGCCTTCACGCGACTCAACACGAGGATGCAGACCTGGGATTGCGCGGCAACGCGCATGATCGACAACATGCTCGACGTGGCGCACTTTCCATACACCCATGCGGGAACCTTTGGCCGCGAGCAAGAACAGGTCGTCCCGAAGTTCAGCCTTACCCAACTCGACGACACGTTCTACGGTTATGAATATTCCATTGTGATCAACAACGAAGGCGACGCCAAGACGATGTCCGGCGGTGGAGGCGATGTCATCGGTCTCGACATGTCAACCGGATTCGCGCTGCCGTTCTCGGTGAGAAGCACGATGTCGTATGAGAACGGCATCGAACAAGTGCTTTTCATGACTGCCGCTCCCATGACCACGGGCATCGGGGTCCAGCCGCCCCGAAGCATGTTCACCTTTGTGCTCTGGCGAAATGACGACGTCTCCGATACCGGACAGGGAATTGTCGATTTCGAACTCGAGGTCGCTCTCGAAGATCAGAGAATGCTCGAGAGCCTCAGCGGTGAACTCTCGCTCCAACACGGCGCTTTGGTCGATGTTGTCTCTGACCGGGCATCGGTTGAGTGGCGGCGGCGGTTCAGCGCCTTGATCGACAATAGTGAGAGTTACGTGCCGTCGGCGGCCTCGTAGCGTTCAACCAGCCATGAATTGAAGTGGGCAAGGACACCTTCCTGCCAGCTGTATCGCGCCCGAGGAGCGAAGCGCGATTGCATGCCGGCTTGCGTGGCGACATTGGTCGGCATGTCTTGTCGATTGAAGTTGGACACGCCGGCAATCGCTTCTTCAAGCGTCTCACCGAAGTCGGGAAGGTCGACTGTGGATGCGGGGAAGATGTAGGCCATGCTCAAGGCGTGCGAGGTAGGCCCTGTTGGGTCGACGTAGAACCAGAAGGCCGAGTCCGACTGGAATCCCATCAGGAGTGACGGTGCCACAAGCGCGAAGACCACTCGCTGCCGTTCTTGCATGGTTGTGCCTGGCAACGGCGGAAACAGCGCTTTGAATGTTGGGTTGAACCCACCGTCGGGCTCGAGAGTTTCGTTGAATCCGAACATGGCAGCATCGCCTGGTTCGTAGTCCTGGTACCAGGCTCCAGAGGATGGTGCGAAGTCATGGATTCCATGATGGAGTCGGCTGTTGTGGTACATCTCCATGAAGTTTTCGACCATGATCTTCCAGTTGAACGGAACATCAGGAATCGTCATCGGGTCAACCGTGATCAGCGACTCCACGTTGTAGTTGGCGAGTGCTTCGTCGAGTTTGGACAGGCGCGGAGCCAGTGGCGCAGCGGCGTGGTCGAGGTTTGCGAAAATAAAGCCTTGCCACACTTCCACGGCCAAGGTCGGCAGTTGCACGTCGCTCATCTCGAATCCGGTTGTTCTCGCCATCTCGGGAGCACCCACCAATTGGCCATCGAGGTTGTAGACCCAATAGTGATACGGGCACCGGAACGACCGAGCCGATCCGGATTCAAGGTCGGGTGGATCGAGCATGTCGTCGTCCGAGCGACTCGTATTGGCGGTCAGACACATACCGCGGTGCTGACAGACCGCCGACATGACCCGAATCGACTCGTCAGCGCTACGAACCACGATGAGTGGTTCGCCGGCCCGCGTCACCGACAGGTAGTCGCCAACGTTGGGGATCTGCTCCTGACGTCCCACGCAAAGCCATTCCGCCCCGAAGACCGCCTCCATCTCGAATCGGTGAAACTGCTCGTCGGAGTACACCTCGGGCGGGAGGCCGATGGAGTCGGCGAAGGTACCGCGTGATCGACGCAGACTGTCGAGTGAGATTGGACTTTCGATCATGAGGCGACCTTCTCCAGTCGAGTGGTAAGACCATCAGACCACGGCTAGTGTCGGAGTCGCAAGCTGCTCCCAGGGGGATCCATGACTTATCCGAACGTTCTAGTTTTCGTCGACTTCCCAACCGACGACGTCAACGCTGCCCGTGCGTTCTACGCCGAGGTATTCAACTGGGAAGTGGAGGATCGCATCACCGATACCTTTGCCCGGATTGTGCCCGGCCAGCACTTTCTCAACGAGGATGGGTCACCTAGCGAAATCGGCAACCTGCACATGGGGATCTCAAACGCCGCCAACCTGCGGCCGCACAAGGATCCAAACCCGACGGAACCGACCCATCTGAACCCTGGCGGACGGGCGCTCCGGGCATGGATTCTCGTAAGTGAAGACGATTCCTTTGAACGGATCCTTGAAGCCGCTGTGCGTCTTGGGGGAACCGAGTTGTGGCGCGAGCACTACTGGACGGAGTTCGGGGGCTGCAATGCATCCTTCGTTGACCCCTGGGGTAATCAGATCATGCTTTGGCAGCACCTCCCCGATGCGGAGACGGACGATGAGACGCACCAAGTCGTGGGTGAGTTCAACCTGCCTGATGGGTGGACGGTGGAGTAGAGCGGGGCTTCGTGGCCACGAAGGTTTGCTGAAATCCGATCGGTTCGATGAGACGCACTCTCGCGAACCCGGCGTCCGTGAGCCATTCTGAGAACTGTTTGTGCGTGAAAGTGAAGCCACGTTCAGTGCTCGCCATCATGGTTGTTCCCATGATGACGGCGTGGGGGTTGAACTTTCGCTCCATGTCGGGGAAGTAGTCGGCCAACAACAATCGTCCCTCGGGCTTCAACGCGTCGAACGCCCGGCTGATCAAGGCCTTCGCTCCTTCCTCGCCTTCGGTACGACAGATGTGGCCGAGAACGACGATGTCATACGTGTCCGGTTCGATCTCGATCGTGTGAAAGTCACCCGGTCGCAACTCGCAACGATCGGCAACGCCGTGCTCTCCTACCTTGCGTTCAGCAACCTGGATGACCCCGGGGAGATCGTTGACCACCGCGGTGCCGTTTGGGCAACCCTTGAGGATCGCGATAGCCCACGGCGCGCCGCCCGCTCCAAGATCGAGAACTCGGGGTGCGGCAAGCGCCGAGTAGCGAATCTTGAGGTCGGCCCGCGTCGCACAGCGAAACATTGTCGTGAAGGTGCCCTCGACGAGTGGAACGTAGAACGCCACCGGATCATCTTCGATCGGAGTGGCTGGTCGTCCATTTCGCACTGTCTCTGCGAGCCTTGTCCAGTTCTCGTGGGGGCCGGGCGCGACTGCGACGAGATCGGCCATAGTGGCTGGGCCGTCCGAGACCAGATAGCGCTTGGCGGTGTCGTTGAGCTCATAAACATCGACAAACTGATCTAGTAGCCCCTGTGCCACCACACCATCGAGCAACGACCGGACATGGTCGACCGGGGCTCCGATCTCAGCGCTGATCTTCTCGACGCTGGTGGGTCCGAGACGTTGAATTGTGTCGAACAGGTCCAACTCAATCGAAGCAAGCAGGATGTAATACCGACCCAGCCCTTCGATTGCAGCCCAAACCGGGGCAGCCGGCGGTGGTTTGAAGTCAGTCCATGGCCGCCCCGAGTGGGCCATGGTGTGTGTCTTCTTCAGCTCGGGATACGGGGCGTCGCGGGGCTCGAACATGGAGGCGGCCTACGGCTTCAAGACGATCTTGCCAAAGAAGTCACTCGCCAGCATCTTGGCCTGGGCCTGCGCAGCATCGGCGAGCGCATACTCGGAGTCGATGACGACCTCGAAATCGCCGGTGCAGAAGGTTTCCCATACCGAGCCAAATTCCTCGGGCCGGTACGGATCAGATCCCATGATTTTGATCCCTGAGTGGAACAAGTAGCCGAGGGAAGGAATTGTTGCCTCGTCACCTGATGAGTTGCCACAGCTCACGAGTCGTCCGCCCACCCCGATTCCGAAGAGCGATGCGCCGAAGAGAGCGGTGCCAACATGGTCGAACACCATGTCTACGCCAACTCCTTGGGTGACCTCTCTGGCGAAGCCAGTGACATCGCCCGTGCGGTTGTTGAGGGCATGATCAGCACCGAGAGCGCGCGCGCGTTCGCACTTTTCGTCGGACCCAGCGGTCGCGAGCACGGTGGCTCCCGCATTCTTGGCGAGCTGAATTGCTGCGGTCGAGACGCCGGACCCTGCGGCGTGAATCATCACCGTCTCACCTGCTGTAAGTTTCCCAACGGTGAAGATGGCGTGAGCGGCCGTGAGATAGCAGGTCGGAAATGTGGCGGCATGTTCGAATGGCATCTCGTTGGGCATCGCATACACGTGTGAGGCGGGGACCAAACACTTCTCGGCGTAGCCACCGTCGACGGTACCCCCAATGATGCCAAGGTCGCCGTAGAGGTCACCGCGACCAGCGAGCTTTGACGACTCGGCGACGCCAGCAAGCGAGGGATCGACGACGACACGGTCGCCGAGTGCGAGAGCGGTGACAGCGCTGCCGATTGCGGAAACGGTGCCAGCCACATCCATGCCGGCGATGTGGGGGTAGGCAAAACCGGGCATCTGGAACCAGCCATTTCGCTGGACGACGTCAAGGCGGTTCAACGACGTTGCGCCGACGTCGATCACCACATCACTTGGACCGGGCTCGGGATCGGCCACATCAATGTACTGCAGGACTTCGGGCCCGCCGGTTTCGGTATAGAGCATTGCCTTCATGAGTGTCTCCGTCTTCTGGCGTTCGTCGTGAGCCCGGGTGGATTCCACCCGAGGTCTGCGGGGTTGATAGTGGTTCCTGGGGGGACGACTGCGTCGATCATGTCGAGAATGTCTGGCGTCAGTAGTAAATCGGAGGCTTGCAAAAGATCGTCAAGTTGTGATTCGGTACGAGGGCCGATGAGTGCGGCCGACAGTGCCGGGTGCTCAGTGGCCCAAGCAAGCGACATGTGGGTGAGGCTGAGGCTGGCTTTGTCAGCAATCATGGCTAGTGCTTCAACTGCGTGATGAAACTTGGTACAGAGAACGATTTCATCGCGTCGGTTCGCGATGGCGAGGCCGACTATTCGCTCGTTCTGGCCTTCGCCGTAGACATCAGCCGTGTCGAGGAGGTTGATGCCAGCATCGAGAGCCTTGTTGATGATCCGTGAGCAGGCGTCGACATCAGAGTTGCCCCAGGCCCCGAGAACCATCGTGCCCAAACCGAACTTGCTAACCTTGATGCCGGATCGGCCAAGTGGGCGATAGTCCACGAGCTATTTGAGCCCACGAACAAACGGCTGGGCGAGCGCTCCGGGTGCCCGAACCCTGTGGGCGAACAAGGCCATGCCGAAGAGCGTCACCAAGAACGGGAGAGACTGAAGCAGTTCGCTGTTGACCTCATACCCGAGCCCCTGGATCGACAGTCGAAATGACAGCGCTCCTGCGAAGATCACACAACCTGCAATCGTTCCCCGTAGCGTCCAGCCCCCGAAGATGACAGCGGCAATTGCAATGAAGCCGCGGCCTCCGACGATGGAGTCTTCAAACAGGCCGACCTGTCCAAAGACCAGGAATGCGCCGCCGAGACCCGATGTGGCGCCCGCGTAGTAGATGCTCTGACGTCGCCGCTTGTTGACATCGATCCCTGAAACGTCAGCGGACTGTGGGCTTTCACCCACCGAACGAAGCTCCAGGCCCCATCGGGTGCGAAACACGAGCCACCAGGTGAACGGAATGAGGGCGTAGAGCACGTAAAACGGCCATCGTTGGCCAAATAGTGCTTGGCCGACCAGTGGGATGTCGCTCAGCAGCGGGATGTTCCATCTTCCGGCTAACTTCGTGGCCGGTTCGAGTTCATTGTCGAGGAACCCGGCAAGGCCGAACACCAAAATATTGAGAGTGAGCCCCACCACGAATTGGTCGGCACTGAGGCGATGGCTCATCTCCGCTTGAACGCCAGCAATGATAAGGCCACCGAGGACGCCGGCAAAGAGTCCGATTAGCACCGATTCGGTGATGTCATACCCGATGGCGCTGGTGAAGGCCCCTCCAAGCAGCATTCCTTCCACCGAGATGTTGAGTGTCCCAGCTCGCTCGGCTACCCATTCGCCGGAGGCGGCGAAGGCAAGGAATGCAGCGAACAAGGCCCCATTGATATAGGTCGACTCGCTGGAGGCGATATCGACGATTGCTTCAAAGAACCCGGAGATCATTACACCCGCTCCGTCGCTGCTGCTCGTGCCCGTCGCCGGTCTCGAAGAAACATCACAGCTGGGGGTACGAGCAGTGCCAGTACGAGAAAGCCTTGGATCACGTCGGTGATGCGCCCTTCCACTCCGGTGGCGCCGACGAAACTGGAGCCGGTCCGCAGACCGGCGAACACGAATGCAACGGGGATGGCAACCAGGGCTTTCTCCCGTGCCACGAGTGCAACGAGGAGGCCAGTCCACCCAATATTTGTTGAGAAGCCGGGAACCAGCTGATAGTTGCCGAAGGCGAAGCCTCCGCCGGCGAGCATGGCCGCACCTGCCAGTCCGGCGAATGCGCCGCTCAGCATCAATGCGCTTGCGCCGTAACGGGTTTGGGCAACCCCAGAACGTTGTGCGGTGCGAGGATTTCGGCCCAACATCCTCAGCCTGAATCCCCAGACAGTTCGAGAAAGAGCGAAGCTAACCACGATCGCAAGGACAATTCCGAGCAGAACTGCCAGCGGAATCTCGTTACCGAAAATCTCCGGACGAGGAAGGCGGTTGTCCTCGGCGAGTTGGACACTGACCTGGTTGCGGTTCCCTCGATCAGCGAGCGGCGCAAGGAGCAACCAGGGCTGACTCAGTCCGTAGGCAACAAGCTGGCCGCCAACAGTGACCAGGAGGAGAGTGGACAGCACCTCGGGGACGTTCCGCCAGAATTTCAGTCCGGCGGCCACTCCAGCCCATAGTGCGCCCCCGATCGCTCCGAAGATAAGAATGAGACTGACGTTGAGCGGGCCTGGGCCACCGAGAAGAAAGCCGAAGTAGGTGGCGAAGGCTGCGCCGACGAAGAGTTGACCTTCCTGGCCGATATTGATCAGGCCACCTTTCGACGAAATGATCGTACCGGTGGCTACGAGCAGCATCGGCGCTGCCGTGCCGAGTGTTTCGCCCCAGCGCCCGGGCCGGCGAAGGCTGCCATCGAGAAGGGCGTTTACCACCGGGCGCCAGTCGCCCCCAGTTGCTTCGACAAGAGCCGCTGACAAGACGAGCGCGGCCAGGATGCTGACGGCATAGAGCATGAACCACTCGCCTGAACGAGCCCGCGGCGAGACGACGGCGGAAGTCATGCCTTGATCCCACCCATCAAGAGGCCAAGCCGCTCGAGATCAGCTTCGTCGCGTGGCATCTCGCCAACGATGGAGCCCGCATGCATCACGACAATTCGGTCAGCGAGGTCGAGGATCTCTTCAAGTTCGCTGGAGATGAGAAGCACTCCGACCCCCGCAGCTGCTGCTGCCTTCAACCGTTCACCCATGTACTCGATCGCCCCAACATCGAGGCCCCGCGTGGGTTGTGCCGCAACGAGCACCGTCGGCTCTTGCGAGAGTTCGCGGGCGAGCACGACTCGCTGTTGATTCCCTCCTGAGAGCGACCACATAGGCGCATCGGGGCCACTGCAATGGATGTCGAACTCCTCGATCATGGCCGTTGCGAGCTCGTGGAGAGCTGTTGCGTCAATGATGCCCCGCTGCGAAACCTGGGACTGGTCGACGAGGATCAGATTCTCTGCCACGCTCATGTCGAGCACGAGTCCGCTGTCGTGGCGGTCTTCGGGTATCACCCCGACTCCGGCTCTGGCCATGGCACCTGATTTGCCGCTGGAAACATCGGTGCCGCCTACGTGGACCGAGCCGTGATCGAGCGAGAGAAGGCTTGAGAGAACATCTCCGAGCTCACGCTGCCCATTGCCCTCGACGCCGGCGATTCCGACGATCTCGCCTGCATGAATCTCGAGCGAAAGATCGCTCAGCAGCGTGACACCGCCAGGTCCTGTGGCCGAAGCATTTTGGATGTGCAGGAGCGCTGTTTCGCCAGGGGCTTCAACCAAGCTCGTTTCGTTCCGCGAAGGCGTCGTATCCAGGACGCCGAGAGCTGCTCGCTCCGAACGCAGCGAAACATCACGGCCAACCATGCCTCGGGCGAGGGTTGGCGCATCCGCAGAACTGGCGTTCAAGTGATCGACCACACGCCCCTGGCGCATGATCGTGATGTCATCGGTTGCATGAAGTACTTCGTCAAGCTTGTGGCTGACGAGCACGACGGCACGGTTCTCGGCCGCCACCACTTGGCGCAACGAGACGAACAGTTGGTGGGACTCTTCAGGTGTGAGCACAGAAGTGGGCTCATCGAAGATCACAATGTTGGGGTCACGACGCAAACACTTGATGATCTCGACACGCTGACGGAGGCCAGCAGCGAGGTCACCAACACGAGCGTAGGGATCGATCAACAGGCCGAAATGGTCGGCGATATCTCCGATACGAGAGCGGACCCCGGCAGGGTCGAGTTTGCCGGCCTCGCCCAGCGAAACATTTTCCCAAACAGTGAGTGCCTCAACCAGGCTGAAGTGCTGGTGGACCATTCCAATGCCAAGTGACGCTGCCGTCAACGGACTCTGGATCTGTTGAATAGCGCCATCGATGCTGATCGAGCCCTGGTCGGGTAGGACCAGACCGATCAGCATCTTCATCAGCGTCGACTTACCGGCGCCGTTCTCGCCGAGGATGCCATGAATTCGGCCGCGATACACCTCAAGGTTGACACCGTCACAGGCGGTGACGGCGCCATAGCTCTTGGTGATGTTATGGAAGACGACCGCAGGGACGGACTCGGTAGAGTCCGTCCCTGCCTGGTCAAGGGAACCTGAGGTCATCAGCCGCCGTATGCAGCCCCGGAAATAGCTCCGAGTTCGCCATACAACGCTTCATCGAAGGATGCGAGCAGGCCAAATGCGCTATCAAGCAACGCCTGGGCATCTGCTGACGCACCGCAAAGCACGCCACCATTGAGTCCTGCTTGGGTTGGGAACTGGTACGTCGAGCCCTCAGTGAGTTCGCCATCAATGATCAGGCGCAGTGCCTGTGAGGCGTAGAGGCCGCCGTCAAAGACGACACCGCCCGTCCATGGGATGTCGCGATCGCACACGTCGGCTGGACCGGCGGCGAATACTGCTATGCCTTCGTCGGCTCCGAGTTGGCCAACGGGATCGAGCGCTCCGCCAAGGTAGGCGTAGGCGAGCGTGGCGCCGTTGGCCTGAGCGTTGGTGAGGGCTGCTGTTGCGTTAGCGGCGTTGTCGAAGTCAAACTGGAAGTCGCCAGTACCGACGTACTCCATGGTGAAGCTCGGATCGACTGACTGAAGGCCGAACGCGGTTGCGGAGTACGCCTCCTGTTCGAAGTTGATGTCGCAACAACCAAGGAAGACAGCACTGGTGCTGCCCTGGTCCTGCAGCACAGCACCCATAGCGACACCAGCCGTGTAGTGAATGGCTGCACCCCAGTCCGTGGCCTGAGCAAGACCGGGAAGCTCGGCGAAGCCGGCACCACAGTTGCAGTACCAGAAGATGTCAGGGAACTGCTCGGTGAGGTCTGCGAGAGGCTCAGCGATTTCGCTTGCGCCGACCATCAAGATGTCGACACCCTGCTGAGCGAGGTCAGAGATTGCCTGAGCAGCTTCTGCGGGACCAATGTTGTCGCTTACGATCGGAGGGGCGAAGTCGTTGGCTGCCGAAAACTCTTCCGCGAAGTTGACAAGCGACTGGTAGTAGCCGTTGTCATCGCGCGGTCCGGCGGCCGCTACACCAATTGTGACCGTGCCGTCGCCGTTGGAGTCGAATGCCTCGACGAGGACGTTGACTTCGATGGGTTCGTCCTCTTCCACGGCGGCGTCGTCTTCCGCGGCGGCGTCGTCTTCCGCGGCGGCGTCGTCTTCCGCGGCGGCG